>CAZLIR010000012.1:0-18288 GCA_964559635.1 uncultured Enterobacterales bacterium | reverse complement strand
TCACAACTTTGATGTCATCAAAACTACAATAACGAAAGGCATTGAAAACATCACATGCAGGAGGATAAACAGTTACTCCTGCTTCTCGTCGTTGACGCACATGTTGTAAGGTTGATTGAAAGCTATCAGACTTCTTATATTCTGCGAGGTAAGTTGACCAATTCATCTCATAATCATACTTACAAATAGTTACATTCGCTACTTGAAAATAAACCCGCTTAACCATAAAATGACGTAACGTCAAAATATGACTATAAGTTAAATTATATCCAATCGTCATTTTTTTGCGTAAAGCATACGTCACAAAAATATGAGTACTCAATGAGCGAATTAACCCGAAAACAACGTGAGATACAGCAGCGCGATGAACTGATACTTAATGTCAGTCGTTCACTGTTTATTGAGCATGGCTATCATAATGTGACGATGGACCTAATTGCGAAACAGGTCGAATACTCGAAAGGCACTGTGTACCAACACTATGCTTCTAAAGAAGCGATTATTTCAGCACTGTGTATGCGTTTCGGTACACACGTCCTTAGTTGGTTCGAACATGCGGTGGCTGATGATTCCGTGCCTTGCTATGTAAAAATGTTGATGATTATGGAATCTGAGATTGTTATCCATGAATACGCCAGCGCAGACCATGACTTAATTACCTTATTTAAGAGTCAGGCCTTCTCAAGCAAGGTTGACGACACAATTCTGCAAAAAATGAATGGCAATATTGAGCAAATCATTCGCTTGGTCCATGAGGTAGTGGGGGAGGCTGAAGCTTCCGGCGAACTGGTTATCCAATCACCCGCAACCATTGACTCAATTACCATGGGTTGCTGGGCAATGATCGAGGGTACCTATGAGATTGCTGATAAACATACCTATGAGAAGGGTAACTTCACAGCGAAGCAAATCAAACAAGTCATGCGAGCAAACTGCCTAATGTTTCTGAAGGGCTGTGGCTGGCAGTCCATACCATTGCAGTCAGACGGTCAGGTGTCACTTGACCCGGATTATCGACAAAAAATACAGGATTTTAAACAATATTGTTGTACGCAAATTGATCAGATGTATCAACCAGCGTACTGACAATTGGAGATATAAATGAACCCCAAGTTTTCTTCGAAAATACTAGCGCATCGATATTGGGTCGTTTTGTTTTTAATGGGTATCTGCTTTTACGTTGCATCGGGTGCCCAACACATTAAACTAGCGACCGACTATCGTGTTTTCTTCTCTGATGACAACCCCTGGTTGTTGCAATTTGATGAGATGGAACAAACCTATACCAAGGCCGATACCCTGTTACTTATTATCTCGCCGAAAGATGAAAATGTATTTACAGCCGATGCACTCTCATCAGTCATTGAAGCGACCGATCGGATGTGGCAATTACCCTACATACTGCGGATTGACTCGCTCAGTAATTTCCAGCATACCGAGGTTGATGAAGACGACCTGATGGTCGAAGATCTGGTGACTGAATTCGATTTGGAGCAGGATGATGAACTCGGCGCACGATTGGCCGATATTCGCGAAGTTTCCCTCGCCGAACCGGCCCTAGTAAAACGACTTATATCTGAACGTGGCCATGCCACAGCGATTGCCGCGACAGCAAATTTCCCTGGCATTGATCAATCCAAGGAGTTACCTGAGTTAATGGCGGCATCCAGAGCTATGATCGCTGAGCTTGAGGAAATCTACCCCGAGATTGAGTTCAGACTATCAGGTAATGTTTCTATGAGTAATGCCTTCTCTGAGGCATCTCAGTATGATCTCAAGACTTTATATCCCATCACGTTTGGGGTAATTATTATCGGCTTGTGGGTGTTTTATCGCCGTGTCAGTGCCATGATAGCGACACTTGTGGTGATTATCGGCTCTATCTCTTTCGCTTTTGGCATGATTGGTTGGTTGGGAATTCCGGGAACACCGCCAGTGTTGAATTCAGGTGTGATGATTATGACGCTAGCGGTAGCTGACTGTTTGCATGTATCAACCACCTATTTCCAGAATTTACGACTCGGCGAGACCAAAGAAGCGGCCATTACAGAAAGCTTGAGAATTAATTTCCAGCCGGTTTTTCTGACCACGATCACCACCATTATTGGATTCCTCAGTCTGAACTTCGCAGAGGGTCCTCCGTTTCGTGATTTAGGCAACGTTGTCGCCATGGGTATTGCGGTTGCATTTGTGTTATCACTCACTGTTCTACCGGCTCTGTTGTACATATTGCCAACCACGGTTGCTAAAAAGCAATCTATCGAGAGTCGTCTGATGTCACGCTTCGCCGATTGGGTGTTATCACGACACAAGCAATTATTCGTCATCAGTGGAGCTTTGATCATTTCGTTGGTCGTGCTCATTCCACAAAACGAACTGAATGATATCTGGACCAAGTATTTCGATGAGTCCATGGAAGCTCGTCAAAGCATGGAGTACACCCGTAAAAATCTGACTGGTATCAACACACTGCATTACTCCCTCAAAGCCAAAGAGGCCTATGGCATATACGAACCTGAGTATTTAACTCATGTTGAAGACTTTGTGCAGTGGTTAGAGACTCAACCTGAGGTATATCATGTCAGTTCTTACACCACCATTCTGAAGAAACTGAATCAAAATTTGAATCTGGACAATCCAGAATTTTACAAGGTGCCCGATAATCGAGAACTGGCTGCACAATACAACCTTCTGTATGAATTATCCTTGCCGCAAGGATTGGATTTGAATAATCAGATCAATGTCGACAAATCATCGTTGCGTATTTCAATCACCCTGCGTGATATATCTACCAACGGATTGCTCGAATTAGAGAAGCGGATCACTAACTGGCTGTCTGAGAATACACCCAGTTACATGCACGGCACCGGTACCAGTACGGATGTCATATTTGCCCACATTTCACTAAACAATATCGTCAGCATGTTGGGTGGTACCTCGATCGCTTTATTCGTGATTTCAATCATCCTAGTGATCGCCTTACGCTCAGTTAAATATGGTGTGTTGAGTTTGATACCAAATATCGCGCCTGCAGCGATGGGCTTTGGGATATGGGCCCTATTGAATGGCACAGTTGGCATGGGACTGTCTGTTGTTATCGGCATGACTCTGGGAATCGTGGTTGATGACACCGTACACTTCCTCTCGAAGTACCTCAGAGCACGAAGGGAGAAGGGTATGGATGCCCAACAGGCCGTCAGATACTCGTTCGAAACGGTGGGTGTGGCGCTGACCGAGACAACCATCCTGTTGGTGCTTGGATTTAGCGTGCTGACCTACTCATCATTCGAGCTGAACGCTCAAAATGGCATGATGACCAGTATCACAATTGCTTTGGCACTGGTGGTGGATTTCCTCTTCCTGCCAGGACTTCTAATTGCGATTGATAAGGTGAAATCAAAACGTTTCAGAGCTGCGAAAACAGCGACTGTGACCAGTTGAACAGAATAGAGAATGACTAAGGAACTAACAATGAAATACTACTTGAGCGCACTGTTGTTGATTACGGCGCAAATGACATCAGCCGATCCTTATGCTGGCATGTCACCAGAAGAGAAGGGACTGGCCATCGCTAATGCAGCCGATGAGCGGACCAATGGCTTTATCGACTCTTCTGCGAATATGAGAATGATATTGACTAACAAATATGGTCAATCGAGTGAACGTGAGTTACGTGTTCGCGCAATGGAAGTCGCCAACGATGGCGATAAGTCTATGACTATTTTTGATACCCCTGCAGACGTGAAAGGTACTGCACTGCTGACCTATAGTCACAAGGTCAAGGATGATGACCAGTGGTTGTACCTTCCTGCGGTGAAACGCGTTAAGAGAATGTCCTCAAGTAATAAATCGGGTCCGTTCATGGGTAGCGAATTTTCATTTGAAGACATGGGCTCTCAGGAGGTTGAGAAATATACTTGGAAGTACCTACGTGATGAGACAATTGCAGATAAGGAAGCCTATGTACTAGAGCGGGTGCCAGTCAACAAGCGCTCTGGCTACACACGTCAGATTTTGTGGACTTACAAAAATGAATTGTATCCAATCAAAATTGATTTTTATGATCGTAAAAAGTCTCTGTTGAAGACGTTGACCTTTAATGATTACAAGCAGTATAAAAATAAATTCTGGCGTGCTCATGACATGAACATGGTGAATCACCAGACGGGAAAGAAAACTCAACTACTCTGGAGTGATATCAGTTATGAAAACGACTTCAAGGACAGTGATTTCACCAAGAATAGTCTCAAGAGGTTACGCTAATCCATGCGCTTTGGGGTATTACTGGCATTATTGCTAGCGCTAACGCCTGCTGCAAGCGCTGAGATTCGGGGCTATTTTGCCCTCGAATCACGCAGTTATCTGGAGGATGCTGATTATGGCCAAGATAATCAGCAGAACTCGTTTGTATTTGAGCCCGAGTACTATTTTGAAGGTGAGAGCAGTCTCTTTACAGTACAGCTGTTCGTACGTGAAGATAGTATGGATGATGAGCGCTCTCATGCTGATATCCGCGAATTAAGCTGGTTGTATTATTCCGATGATTGGGAATTACGCCTGGGCATTTCTAAGGTGTTCTGGGGTGTCGCTGAGTCACAACATTTGGTTGATATTATTAATCAGACTGATGCTGTTGAGAACGTTGATGGTGAGGATAAACTCGGACAACCGATGATTAATCTGACATTGATCCGTGACTGGGGAAATGTCGATCTGTTTGTTTTGCCGTATTTTCGTGAGCGCACCTTTACCGGTGTTAATGGCCGCTTTCGTGCACCGCTTTTAATCGATGATACGCTCACATCCTATGCTTCCTCTGATGAGGAAAGACATATCGATACCGCCATTCGCTGGTCGAGTACATTAGGCGATTGGGATATCGGTATCGGCCATTTTTCTGGCACGTCCAGAGAGCCGCGCTTTCTACTGACTCCACAAAACCCGCAGCCGGTGTTAGCACCTCATTACACGACCATTGACCAAACCAGTCTCGATGTTCAGGCAACCATTGATAGTTGGTTATGGAAATTAGAACTGATTTCCAATAGTGGTTTTGATGTTGATCGTTATACGGCTGCGGTGTTTGGATTTGAATATAGCTTCTATGACATTGCCGAGTCAGGTATTGATATCGGCTGGATCCTTGAATATCAGTTTGATGACCGTAAAGAAGACTATGCCGGCTTACCACAACTCGACACTGTTGTGATTGGCAGTCGGATCGCCTGGAATGATGAACAATCAACTGAATTATTGATCGGTGCAGGCATTAACGAAATCGATAATATTTTCTGGAATATCGAGGCTAGTCGCCGTATTGGAGACAGCTGGAAATTATCACTGGAAGCTCGCATAATTAGCGGTATTGATGACAGTCAATTATTGCAAAGTCCGCTATTTTCGGTACGCAACGATAGCTTTGTACAGCTCAATTTAGCCTATTACTTTTGATAGGCTATTTTGCTATCCTTGACGCCTATTTATCAAAAACATCAACACATGTATAAATATATTGTCCTAGTGATTGGCGCAACGCTTGCTCTGCTTTTTAGCCATACGAGTGCGCAACAAAATGGAAACACCTCGCAACTCAAGATCATCGAATCACCTATACTCGATGAATCAGTCTCTGGTGGCTATGCACTGGTTTCAAGTCAGGCATACAAGCCTTCGCATCATCTATATCCCGTGCTGATTGAACGGATCAATGAGTTTGCTATTAAGCCGTTGTTGCATGGTTACCAATATAAATTATCACCGGGTCGTTATGTCATTGAGCTAAAACCTAACTTCAGCGATCTCAGTGACATCAAGGTGTTTATGAATACTCCACTCACAACCAAGCGCATCGAGATTCGCGTTGAGGGCAATAAGGAATACGCCATCGGTGCCCGCATCAATCCGCAACAGCCAGATCAATGGCAAGTGCAGTTTTATGATGTTAAACAAGTCATAACCGAAGAAACACAACCCTAAATAGCCGATGACACTGATACAACTCAAGGATCTTGAACTGAGTTTCGGCACTCAAGTACTGCTCGATAAAGTAAGTTATTCACTGCAAGAAGGTGAGCGGATCTGTCTGTTAGGTCGGAACGGCGTAGGTAAATCAACCTTATTGAAACTGCTCACCGCTGAATTAATGCCCGATGACGGAGAAATTCATTTCAAATCAGGTCTACGCATTGCCAAGTTGGATCAATCGTTACCCGAGGCTAAGCAGCAAACAGCATATGACTTCGTCTACGCGGCACAACAGGAAGGTGAATCATGGGAGAACGAGCAGAATGCCTATCGGTGGTTAAATGAGGTTTCTATCTCCCCGACAGCCTCTATGGACAGTTTATCAGGTGGAAAACTAAGACTTGTCGCTCTTGCGCGGGCATTGGTCATGGAACCCGATGTCTTATTACTCGATGAACCGACCAATCATCTGGATATTGCGCGGATTGAATGGCTGGAAGAACGCTTATCACGTTGGGTCAAGACCTGCATTTTCATAACCCATGATCGCGCCTTTGCAAATCGTGTAGCCACTCAAATCATTGAACTCGACCGCGGTATACTTCGCACATATCCCGGCAATCTCAATGCCTATTTTAAACAGAAAGAGCACGAGCTGGCCTCCGAAACTAATCGTATTGCTCTGGAAGATAAAAAGTTAGCGCAAGAAGAGGCGTGGATCCGCCAGGGTATTAAGGCCAGACGTACCCGCAATGAGGGCAGGGTAAGAGCATTGAAAGCGCTACGTGAGCAGGTATCCAATCGACGCATCAAACAAAATCAGAGTCAGATGTCTGGTATTAAACATCAGGCCTCAGGCAAGCTCGTCGCTGAATTGACCAATGTCACTAAGACATTCTCTGAGCAGTGCTTATTTAACTCACTTAATCTTCTCCTCATGCGCGGCGATCGTCTCGGTATTCTTGGGGATAATGGCTCAGGTAAGAGCACCCTAATCAAAATTATATTAGGTGAGTTACAACCCGACACTGGGAGTGTCCGCTTAGGGACCAAGCTGAATATTGCCTATTTTGATCAACGCCGTGATGATATCGATCTGAATAAATCCGTGTTTGATAATATTGCTGATGGCCATCAATACGTTGACATTGATGATCGGCAAGTCCATGTGATGAGCTACCTACAACAGTATTTATTCCCACCTGAGCGAGCCAGAACACCGGCTAGGGCACTATCAGGCGGTGAACTCAGCCGTTTGGCACTTGCCAAACTCATGGCTAGTCCCTTTAACCTGCTGATTATGGATGAGCCAACCAATGACCTCGATATGGAAACACTAGAGGTTTTAGAAAATCATCTTGCGGATTACAAAGGGACACTGATTTTAATTTCACACGACCGCGACTTTATTGATAATACAGTGTCTAATGTCTTGCATCTGAGTGGTCATGGGGCTGTCAGCCAGTGTGTTGGTGGTTATAGTGATTGGGCATCTAAGTATCACGACCAACCAGGTTTAAGTCAGAACACACAAACGACACCCAAGAAGCAAGCAACCACAAAACACGTAACTACCAAACAAACAACAATAAAACCCGAAAGCAAATCTAAAAAGCTGACCTACAATGATCAGCGAGAACTTGATCAACTTCCGGACCAGATAGAATCTGCAGAAGTGAGTTATGAGCAGTTGCAACAGCTCATCTCTGAGCCAGATTTTGCTACAAAACCCCATGAAGAGAGCGCTAAAATTTATCAACAATTAGCTGATTTAGAGCAGCATATCGGCCAACTTTATAAACGCTGGGAAGCACTATCTAATCATTAAATCTATTCATTAAAAGCCAAGCCTAAACGCACCAAAATATAACAAAACAACTCCGTTCGCACGAATATGGTGCGTTTTTAGCTGTTTTTCGCCCTGAAAATGACCTGACAGGGCGTATTTTAGGCATTTTCAAAGTTGGCACACTCAGTGCAAGAGCCCTAAGCAGAAGGATAACCATTATTGGTGTTCGGCACTCATGGATGACCTTCGCCAACATGTTTTTTATAGATTGATTTTTTAAGGGGTAACAAATGATCAAATTAATTAAACCAGTATTAGTAGGTGCCTGTGCAGCGACATTATCACTGCCAGTTCTTGCAGAGGTTTCAGGTAATGTAGCCATCACTTCTGATTATCGCTTCCGTGGTATTTCACAGAATGATCAGACATTGGCTATTCAAGGTGGGTTCGACTTTGAACATGAAGACGGCTTCTATGTCGGTGTATGGGCATCTAGTGTGGATTTCCAGATTACCGCAGTCGATGATGCTACGGCAGAATTAGACATCTATGCCGGTTACGGCGGCGAGTTCGGTGATACGGGCATTGGTTATGATGTCAATATACTTCACTTCGCGTATCCAAACTCTGATGCAGCTTTGAGTTATGACTTCACTGAACTGACTGTTGGTCTGAGCTATGAAATCTTCAGTTTCTCTGTCTCAAGAACGAGCGATTACTTTGCTGGTTCAGGTGAGGGTACCTACTACAACCTGAGTGCAGAATATCCAGTCACTGATGACTGGACCGTATCAGCAAGCATTGGTCAGCAGGATGTATTTGACAATGATGCTTGGGGTACTCCTAACTGGCGCGACTACAAACTAGCTATCTCTGGCAGCCTAGGTTCAGTGGATGCTGAGATCGCTTACATCGACACAGATCTGTCTGAAGAGGAATGCTTCGGCGGCTCTGACTGGTGTGATGCCACTGTGACTTTCACACTTTCTAAAAGTCTATAACCGAGAGGTAATGCCATGAAAATGATTACGGCAATCGTAAAGCCATTTAAATTAGACGATATCAGAGACCAGCTCTCTGATATCGGAATCCAAGGTCTGACTGTGACTGAAGCCAAAGGCGTTGGTCGACAGAAGGGCCATACAGAATTGTACCGCGGCACTGAGTACGTGGTTAATTTCCTACCCAAGGTCAAGATTGAGATCGCAGTCAAAGACGAAGAGCTTGATCGTGCTATTGAAACCATCATCACTGCCGCCAAAACCGGCAAGATTGGTGATGGCAAGATATTTGTCAGCAACCTTGAAAGTGTCGTACGAATTCGCACCGGCGAGCTCGACGAAGAAGCCATTTAATAGGGGTAATGTCGAATGGAAAATCAAATTTTTGAACTACAGTACGCCATGGACACATTCTATTTCCTAGTGTGTGGTGCCTTGGTAATGTGGATGGCCGCTGGTTTCTCAATGTTAGAGGCTGGTCTGGTACGTTCTAAAAACACAACTGAAATCTTAACCAAAAACGTCATGCTCTTCGCAGTCGCTTGTACTGCATATCTGGTGGTTGGTTATGACATCATGTACGGCGGCGGTATCTTCTTAGATGGTATTGCGCTTGATGGCGCAGAAAGCGCTGATGCATTAACAGCCAAAGTACTCGCTGATTCAGCTGAAGCTGGTTTCGGTGGTGATGCGGTTTATTCCGATGCTTCTGACTTTTTCTTTCAGGTAGTATTCGTGGCAACAGCTATGTCAATCGTCTCTGGTGCGGTAGCCGAGCGCATGAAGCTATGGGCTTTTGTGTTATTCGCCGTATTCATGACTGCATTTATCTATCCAATGGAAGGTAGCTGGACATGGGGTGGCAACCCTGTATTTGGTATGTACCTACTTGGCGATGCGAGTGATGATTTACCAGATTTAGCCAGCTTCGGTTTCCTAGACTTTGCCGGCTCCGGTATTGTTCACTTGGCGGGTGCTGTCGCAGCATTAACAGGTGTTATTTTCTTAGGTCCGCGCAAAGGAAAGTATGGTGCTGATGGTAAAATTAGTCCGATTCCAGGTGCTAACTTACCTCTGGCAACCCTAGGTACCTTCATACTGTGGATGGGTTGGTTCGGCTTTAATGGTGGTTCGGTCTTGAAACTAGGCGATGCCGCAAGTGCTAATGCCGTAGCAATGGTATTTCTGAACACTAACGCCGCCGCCGCAGGAGGCGTGATAGTAGCCCTGATAGCCGCTAAATTAGCCTTTGGTAAGGCTGATTTAACCATGGCACTCAACGGTGCTCTAGCCGGTCTGGTGGCTATTACCGCAGGTCCAGATACACCAACGCCACTTCAAGCAACGCTCATCGGCGCTGTGGGCGGTCTGATTGTTGTGTTCTCAATCGTTGGCTTAGACAAACTCAAGATCGATGACCCTGTTGGTGCCATTTCAGTGCACGGAACAGTGGGCATCTGGGGTCTACTGGCTGTCCCTCTGACTAATGGCGATGCAACCTTTGTTGGCCAATTGGTCGGTATGCTTACGATTCTGGTATGGGTCGCTGTAGCGAGTTCAATTGTCTGGCTTGCAATTAAGGCAATTATGGGACTCAGAGTCAGCGAGGAAGAGGAATACGAAGGCGTTGATCTCAGCGAATGTGGTCTGGAAGCCTATCCAGAATTCACTTCAAACTAGCGTAAATCGAGGTCAGTTCTCCTGGCCTCACAACCGAATGGTCCTCCTCAGTCACGGATGACTGTACTTTCTTCAGGCCCCATGGAATGGGGCCATTTTATTTCAGCTTATTCCCACTCGTCATCAAGCTCATTTTCCAAATGCTCAAGATGTCGTGATAATTTATGTAGTAGTTGAAAGAGTTGTTCTTTTTCTTCGTAGCTAAAGCAGGATTCAATCAACTCACCGGTTTCGATCCGACGCGGAGTGATGTGATCATGAAAATCAGCGCCTTTCTGGGTTAGGTAAATCAAAATACGCCGCTTATCGCGTTTCGAGTTTTTAGTGTCAATAAATGCCAGTTCTTTTAATACCTTCACACCCCGGGTAATGGTCGCAGCATCAGTGACCAACAATTCTGCCAAGCGACCATTGGTAAGACCGCCATAGGCTCCCAGGAGTGAAATAATGCGCCATTCACGCTCACCCATAGGTACACCGGTTTCTTGGATTAAATCAGTGAGCTTATGTCCTGCTTGCGCCATTTTTCCGGCAAATCGATACATCACATATGGGAGGAATGACTCCAGATCCATGCTATGTTTGACTTTACCTGGCGGTAATTTGCCCTTTACGGCTGAATGCTCGGCCATATCTGCTCTCCATAGTGTTGTGATAGTGTGTTCATAGACTCTTGTAACTCGTCTTTATCCATTGTTTTTGCCATGTGCATAGGCCCACCCCTATAGCGCGGAAAACCATAACCATAGATCCAGATAACATCTAAATCAGAAGCACGTTGCACGATGCCCTCAGATAACAATTGATAGCCTTCGTTGATCAGAGCCATCAATGCTCTGTGTTGAATCATTTGTTCATCAGGGTTGGTTTGCTCGATTCCGAGCGAATCCGCTAAAGCCCTGATTTCCTCATTAATTGTCAGATTAGGTGTTTGCTCATCATTTTGGTAATCATAAAAACCCACGCCGGTTTTACGACCATAATTTCCCTTACTAACGAGCCACTCTGAGACTTTAAAGAAACCGGGATCATACTCAGGGAAGGGACGAGTGAGCCTGGCTTTATGACCAACATCGATTCCGGCTAAATCCTGAACAGCCAGAGGTCCCATCGCCATGCCAAAATTGGTCATAGCCGAGTCAATCTGCTCCACGGTAGCACCCTCTAGGAGTAGTTGTTGGATCTCTCTGCCGTAGCGTTGATACATCCTATTGCCGGCGAAACCGTAACAATTCCCTACCTTAACAGGAATTTTCTTTGCCCGTTTAGCGACACTAAAGGCTGTAGCTATAGCTGTTTCCGACGTTGTTTGTGTGGCGATTATCTCAACTAACTTCATAATATGAGCAGGACTGAAAAAATGCATTCCCACCAGTCGACTGGGGTTTTCCAGCACTTCAGACATGCTCTCAATGTCTAAATAGGAAGTATTGGTGGCAAAAATCGTCTCAGGTGTACAAATTTTGTCTAACGAGCTAAATAATTCGCGTTTTACCTGAAGATCCTCAAAGATTGCTTCAATCACGAGATCTGCGCTGGCAATATCACCAAGCTCAGAGGTGCACTCAAATAAACCAATTGTCTGGTGATATTTCTGAGTGCTGATAAGGCCACGGGAAAGGGCAGCCTGAATATACTTAACAACCGTGTTCTTAGCGTGGGTTACCACACTGGGCTCACGCTCTACCAATACGACATGATACCCCGCGTTAATCAGCGTCGTGGCAATGCCACAACCCATGGTACCACCACCGATAACCGCAATTTGACTAATGCCGCGCGCTTGATTAGCTGCTTGATATTTCGTTGCGGTACGCTCAGCGACAAAAGCATGTCTCAATGCTTGAGACTGATCTGACTCTCTGAGCTCTAAAAATACCTTACGCTCGATTCGTAGCCCCACATCCAGGGGAACATCATAGGTTGACTGCAGTACTTCAATGGCGCGAAGAGGAGCAATTCTGCCTTTGGCAATGCGTTTAGTTTTTGCGGTAACATCAGCCCAGTCAACATCATCAAGAATGAAAGATATTTCTTTATAATCAGTTATTTGGGACTTTAACTTAATTATTTGCTTTAATAGTGAATTAGCATTTGTTTCAGCGGTAACCGGTAAAATCGTATGTATTAAAGCGGTATCATCAAACTCCTTGACCGAATACAACTTGCCCGAAGTAATCATTTCCGCGGCTTTGGCGTAACCGACCAGTTTTGGCAATAACTGGGTACCACCGGCACCGGGTATTAAGCCTAAACTGACCTCTGGCAAACCAATACGACAGGTCTCGGCAGCAACGCGCGCATAACAGGCCATGGCAATTTCTAAGCCACCGCCTAGCGTAGTGCCATGCAGTAGGGCAATTACAGGAATCGGATTGTTGTTTAGTGCTGAAACTACCTCTGGAAGATGCGGCGCGATGGGTGTTTGGCCAAACTCTTTAATATCCGCACCGGCCGAGAAGGTATTGCCATCACAGTGTAGAATAATGTGATCTATATCCGCCTGATTCAGTTCTTTCAGGGCATTAACAATGCCTGATCGCACCTCATGCGAAATAGCGTTAACAGGGGGGTTGTTGATAGCAATAACACCGATATGATCAATAAAGTAACTGCGAACAACGTCTATACCACTAGATGACATCGTAATCTACTTCTACCTCGTCTGTTATGGGATGAGCCTGACAGGTTAAAATCATGCCTTCTGCGACTTCATCATCTGATAGGCAGTGATTATTTTCCATCTCTACCTGACCTTTAATTAATTGCGCTTTACAGGTAGCGCAGACACCACCTTTACAAGCATAAGGCACATCGGCACCCTGATCTAATGCCGAGTCTAATATAGTGTCACCACTTTTTTCCAATGCATAGGTCATTGTTCGACCCGAAGAGCGGATCGTGACACTACTTTCTTGATGCCCAAACCGTTGCTCAAGTTGCTCTTGACGCTGTGCAGAAGCCTCGGCAGCGGAATCTGAATGAAATAACTCAAAATGGATCTTCGAACTGTCGAACTTATTCGCGACAAAGAAATCTTTCACGTTGTAAATCATCGCCTCAGGACCACATAACATGACTTCATCAACGAGATTTAAGTTAATAATTTGGCTGCGGTGCAGGTTGAGGATTTTCTTGGCATCAACACGGCCATTAAGAATCTCAGCATCTGAAGTTTCTTTTGAAAATATCTTCACCCAGTTCAAACGGTCGAGGTATTTATTCTTCAGGAAACTGATGCGCTCTCTGAACATCATTCTATTAACGGTTTTGTTGGCATAGACGAGGGTTACGGCAGATTTAGGCTCTGATTCCAGAATTGTGCTCATGTGCGCCAAAATAGGGGTGATCCCACTGCCTGCAGCAACGAATAAGTAATGCTTCTCATTGTTGGCATTAATATCGAGTGTGAATGAACCCTGAGGCGGCATGACATCAACCGTCATACCCGCACTAAAATTATCGTTGGCATAATTGGAAAATATGCCTTGCTCGACGCGTTTTATGCCGACTTCCAGTACTTGTTCATTCTGTGAGCGACAGATGGAATAGGAACGGCGTATCTCCTCACCTGTAATGCCTGTTCGGAAGGTCAGATATTGGCCGGCACGGAATTTAAACTCTTCTTGATATTGCTCTGGCACAGTAAATTTTACTGCCACTGAATCTCTAGTCAGTGGTTCAACAGATGTAATCGATAAAGGGTAAAAATTAGTATTCATTAAGGTTCCTTACAAGGATTTAAAATAATCAAAAGTTTCCTGACATTCATCACAACGATAGAGTGCCTTACATGCCGTTGAGCCAAACTGACTGAGTAAGGTTGTGTTAGCACTGTTACACAAAGGACACTGCACATGATCATTGGCATCTGGCGCAACGATGTGTATGTCTGCTAACTGATTCTTGGCCTCAGGCGACATCATATCTGTGCTCCAAGCCGGACTCAATAAGACTTTTACTTTAATGTCATAATCCGGGTAATGTTGGCTCAGACAGGTCTTGATATCCTGCTTCATGGTGTGCACTGCAGGACAGCCAGTGTAGGTCAGAGTGATACCTACCTCGATGCTGTTATCTATGATATTGATATCTTGCAGCACACCCAAATCCCACAGCGTCACGCCGGGTAATTCTGGATCACAGACACTGTCCAGTGTGTCCCATAACTCAGGATTACTGGACTGCTGCCTTCGGCTCAGACGCGCCGAGTAAAGCGGATGTAGGGTAGGGATGATGGTTGCCAAAGTCTTACCATTCGAGATCTGGAAATGCTCTCTGAAGATACTGCATCTCAACCAGTAAATGCCCCAGATGCTCGGTATGAATACCTTGCCGGCCGCCTTCAATCGTTCGCGACAAATCTAACTCAGCCATATTCACCTCAGCTAGAAGGGCGTTGACCTGTGCTACCCAGCGATCTCTTAGCGTCTCCCGATCAACACTCACCCTCGATTCCAACAAACTGATTTCTGCCGCTGAGTTGAGGAATAACTCATTACAATAGTCTTGGATTTCCTCAAGTGCATTGGTTAATCTCTCACGACTTTCATCGGTTCCGAGCGCCAATTGTTTTATCCATTGGCTGCTTCGTTTGAGGTGATAGGTGGTTTCTTTTATTGCCTTGTCAGCGATGGCCGCAATGGTGTCATTCGCTGATTGCTGCAGGTGAGACAAATAGAGGCTGTAGTAGACATCCAGCAGATACTGACGGGCCATTGTAAAAGCAAAGTCGCCGTTGGGTATCTCGTTGATCAAGAGATTCGTATATTGTCGCTCATCACGCTTGAACGCTAGCGTATCCTCAGTGGCTTCATCACCAATCAGTTCAGCGGCATATTGATAAAACAAACTCGCACGACCAATAAAATCCAAGGTGGTGTTGGTCAGGGCCAAGTCCTCTTCCATATAGGGCCCACGTGAGCACCAGGCAGATAGTCGCTGACCGAGGACCATACTGTCATCGCCTAGGGCAATGGCAAAACTAATTAGGGCATCGTTATTCATGATTCAAGCATATTCCTACATATTTTTAACGTCATCAGGCAACACATAATGCGTTGCATGGCGATAGTCTTTGTCTTCCATGGGCGCGACAAAACTATCTAAATCACTCTCATTGGAGGCGGTGATATTAGATTGTTCAACGACCCAGATTGAGACGCCTTCAGAGCGACGTGTGTAGACATCACGGGCATACATCAAAGCATGCTCTGGGCTCTCTGCATGGAGACTTCCGACATGAATATGATCTAACCCTCGAGCAGAACGCACGAATACTTCATAGGTGGCTAATTTTTCCTGACTCATGATCGCTCCTACGCCGCCTCATCCTGAGATGTCAGATATTTCTGACGGTAACTTCGAACCGCTTCGCGCACCCATTCGCCCTCATCATGAGCAGCTTTGTGATGCTTGATACGCTGATAATTACATGGACCATTACCCTTAATAACACGATAGAACTCATCCCAATCGAGCTCGCCTGAGTCGTAGTGGCCGCGCGCCTCGTTCCAGCATATTTCCGGATCAGGGTAATCCAACCCTAGCACCTCGATTTGTGGCACTGTCTGGTCTATAAATTTCTGTCGAAGTTCATCATTACTTTGCCGTTTGATCTTCCATGCCATGGACTGACTAGAGTGGGCAGAATCGCCATCTTTGGGACCAAACATCATCAACGATGGCCACCAGAACCGGTTCAGAGCATCCTGTGCCATGGCCTTTTGTTCGGGTGTGCCTTTGGCGAGCGCATACATAATTTCATAGCCCTGACGCTGGTGAAAGCTTTCTTCTTTGCAAATTCTGACCATGGCACGCGAGTAGGGCCCATAAGAGGTTCGCTGCAGTGAAATCTGATTGACGATTGCAGCTCCATCAACTAACCAACCAACTGCACCAATATCAGCCCAACTCAGAGTAGGATAGTTAAAGATGGACGCATATTTGGCTGTACCATTCTGTAGATCTTCAATCAGTTGAGAGCGCTCAACACCGAGCGTTTCAGTGGCGGAATAAAGGTATAACCCATGCCCACATTCATCCTGAACTTTGGCTAACAGGATCAATTTGCGACGCAACGTCGGTGCACGCGAGATCCAGTTACCCTCTGGTTGCATACCGATAACCTCAGAGTGAGCATGTTGTGCCATCTGACGGATTAAGTTTTTGCGATACGCTTCTGGCATCCAGTCACCGGGCTCGATCTTTTGCTCTGCGGCTATCTTTGCTTCAAATTCTGCTAAATGTTCAGCTTCGGTTGTCATAATTGGTCCTCAAAGTGAATACTCATCATACGTTTTTTAAATCTATTGTTGCCATAACAAATATTAATCAGGTACGTTCGATAATCATGGCTATACCCTGGCCAACACCAATACACATGGTGCATAGGGCATAGCGTTTATTGGTTCGTTGCAATTGGTATGCGGCCGTTGTGACCAGTCGCGCACCACTCATGCCCAGCGGATGACCCAATGCAATCGCACCACCGAGCGGATTGATTCGGGGATCATCATCTTGCAAACCTAAGGCACGAGTTACGCCTAAACTCTGCGCTGCAAATGCTTCATTCAGCTCAATAATATCCATGTTATCTAAACTTAATCCGGTCAACTCAAGAACCTTATGCGTTGCAGGTACTGGTCCCATACCCATAATACGTGGCGCTAGTCCGGCCGTGGCAAATCCAACGACTCTGGCAAGTGGCGCCAAGTTTTGTGCATCAACAGCGTCTCCAGATGCAATCAGTAGGGCGCATGCACCATCATTAATCCCAGAGGCATTGCCTGCTGTGACAGTGCCATTCTCTCTGAATGGTGCTCTCAAGTTAGCCATTGCCTCAAGACTGGTATCAGGACGCGGATGCTCATCGGCACTAAATTCTTTGCTCTCTTTTCGACTAACGGGGACAGTAACCGAGATTAATTCATCGGCAAACAAGCCACCTTGTTGTGCTTTAGCGGCCTTCTGTTGACTGTTAAAGGCGAATAAATCCTGATCCTCGCGACTGATATTGTATTCACTAGCAACGTTTTCAGCAGTCTCGGGCATAGTTTCCACACCATACTGGGCTTTAAGTGCTTTGTTAACGAAGCGCCAACCCATCGTGGTGTCATACAGGGTTTGATCACGACCGTAGGCTGAATTAGCTTTACCCATCACCAATGGTGCCCGCGACATATGCTCGACACCTCCGGCGATACACAGCGATTGTTCACCACACTTGATCGCTCTGGCTGCAGCACCGACAGCCTCCAATCCGGAGCCACATAAACGATTCAATGTGACAGCCGGCACCTCTTGGGGTAGTCCGGCCAATAGCGCTGACATGCGGGCTACATTGCGATTATCCTCGCCAGCCTGATTTGCACAGCCATAATACACATCATCAACAGAAGACCAATCCAGTTGCGCATTTCTTTGCATCAAAGCTTTGAGCGGTAAGGCGCCCAGATCATCTGCACGTATAGCCGCTAAAGAGCCGCCGTAGCGTCCTATTGGTGTTCTAATGGCATCTACGATGTAGGCATCTGTCATAGTTCGTTAAACCTTATATTCTTGCTGTTACTGTTAGTTTTATTTTCCGTTGAATTTAGGCGAACGCTTTTCCATAAAGGCGTTAACCCCTTCCTGATAGTCATCACTTTGACCAAGTAAATGCATTGCATCTCGCTCTAGTTCTAATTGTGCCATTAAACTACGATCAAAACTTGTGTTCAAAAGTCGCTTGATGTTTGCCAATGCCGTAGTGGGCTGGGTGGCTAGATGCGCTGCCAATTGGCGTGCCTCACTCATCAGGTTCTCATCATCATGAACCTCATAAATTAACCCCCATTGCTCAGCCTGCTCAGC
>CAZLIR010000011.1:0-18821 GCA_964559635.1 uncultured Enterobacterales bacterium | reverse complement strand
CTAATGAAAGGTCTAACTTATTACCCTGGGCATTTACACGATAACCAACACCAACCAATTTTAGTTTCTTCTCAAAACCTTCAGTTACACCAACAACCATGTTGTTGATCAATGCACGGAATGTACCCGCCATTGCCCAGTTCGCATCATCATTGTTAGCTGGGGCAAATTTGATTTCGTTGTCTGCTTGAGTCAACTCAACTTTGTCATTGATGATTTGAGTCAACGTACCTTTACTACCCTTGATAGTCAGGACGTTATCAGCAACTGAAACATCTACGCCTGCTGGGACAGCGACCGGAGCTTTTGCTACACGTGACATAATTGCTTCCCCTTACGATACGTAACAAAGAACTTCACCACCGTGACCTGCTTGACGTGCAGCACGGTCGGTCATGAGTCCTTTTGATGTTGAAATAATTGCGATACCCATACCACCCATGACGCTTGGTAAGTCATCTTTCTTGCGATAGATGCGCAGACCAGGACGGCTAACACGCTCAATCTTCTCGATTACAGGCGTACCTTCGAAGTACTTTAATGCAATCTGTAAAGCGGGCTTGCCTTCAAGCTCAGTGTTCTGGAAATCAGTAATATAACCTTCTTCTTTCAGTACTTCTGCAACAGAAGTCTTCAGCTTAGAAGCAGGCATAGTAACCGTCTTTTTGTCCGCAGATTGACCATTACGGATACGGGTCAACATGTCTGCGATTGGATCTTGCATACTCATAACAAATTCCTCTTAATCCTATTACCAGCTTGACTTAGTCAGGCCAGGTACATCACCACGCATAGCAGCTTCACGAAGCTTGTTGCGGCACAAACCGAACTTACGTAGGTAACCGTGAGGACGGCCTGTCACACGGCAACGGTTACGTAAACGACTTGGACTTGCGTTACGTGGCAATTTCTGGAATTTCTGCTGGGCTTCCCAGCGGTCTTCTTCAGATGTATTCGGGTCTAAAATCAACGCTTTTAGTTCAGCACGCTTAGCTGCATACTTTGCAACTGTCTTTTGGCGCTTCTTCTCACGCTGTACCATTGAAACTTTAGCCATTTTCTTTCGTTCCTTACTTTTTCAGCGGGAAGTTAAAGGCGTGTAGTAATGCACGACCTTCATCATCTGTTTCAGCAGTCGTAGTAATCGTGATATCAAGACCACGTACCTTGTCTACCTTGTCATAATCAATTTCTGGGAAAATGATCTGTTCTTTAACACCCATGCTGTAGTTACCACGACCGTCGAATGACTTAGGGTTTAAACCACGGAAGTCACGAATACGTGGGATTGCGATAGAAATCAGACGCTCAAGGAATTCCCACATACGCTCACCACGTAATGTGACCTTGGCACCGATTGGGTAACCATCACGAATCTTGAATCCAGCGATTGATTTACGAGCAACCGTAACCACTGGTTTTTGACCAGAAATCGCCGTGAGATCAGACACAGCATGTTCTAGTATCTTCTTGTCACCTACAGCTTCACCCAGACCCATGTTAAGAGTAATCTTGGTGATTCGTGGGACTTGCATGACTGAGTTATAGTTAAACTCCTCCTGAAGTTTGCCCATAACGGTGTCTTTGTAAAAGTCTTGCAGTTTCGCCATTATCTTTACACCACTTATTAAGCGTCGATTAATTCGCCGCTTGATTTGAAATATCGTACCTTGCTGCCATCGTCAGTAAATTTAATACCAACGCGGTCAGCCTTATCTGCATCAGCGTTATAAATCGCTACGTTAGAGATATCTAACGCTGCTTCACGCTCTAAGATGCCACCCTGCTCTTGTGTGTTAGGGTTAGGCTTCACGTGCTTCTTGATCAGGTTTACACCTTCAACCAATACACGGTTATCACCTACTAATTTTGTGATTGTGCCACGCTCGCCCTTGCTCTTGCCTGCGATTACAATGACTTCGTCACCTGTCTTTAATTTACGCATCGTCAAGTCCTTCCTTAAAGTACTTCTGGAGCAAGAGAAACAATCTTCATGAATTTCTCAGAACGTAACTCACGCGTTACAGGTCCAAAAATACGTGTGCCGATTGGCTCAAGATTGTTATTTAATAAAACAGCAGCATTACCGTCGAAACGGATTAGCGAACCATCAGGACGACGAACGCCTTTTGCAGTTCGAACTACCAGGGCGTTCATTACATCACCCTTCTTTACCTTACCGCGTGGAATCGCTTCTTTAACACTCACTTTGATCACGTCACCAATGTGCGCATAGCGACGATGTGAACCACCTAGTACCTTGATACACATTACTCGTCTTGCACCACTGTTATCAGCAATGTCGAGTTCACTTTGCATCTGGATCATCAGTTTTCTCCGCTACAATTGTTGGATTAGCCAACAATTAAAACCTATTAAAATTTAAACGTTTGCCTTAGAAACCACATCAACCAGACGCCATGTCTTGGTCTTTGAGATTGGTCTGCTAGACGTAATAGTGACGATATCGCCTTCGTTACATACATTCTGCTCGTCATGTGCGTGCAGCTTGGTAGAACGACGCATGAATTTACCGTATAAAGGGTGCTTCACCTGGCGCTCGACTAATACCGTAATTGTCTTGTCAGTCTTATTACTAACAACCTTACCTTGAATGGTTCGGATTTTAGCTGATTCAGTCATTACGAACCTGCCTTCTCAGTTAAAATGGTTTTAACACGTGCAACATCACGTCGCACCTCTTTGAGTCGGTGGCTCTGAGCAAGTTGACCTGAACCCATTTGCATGCGCAGTGTGAAGTGCTCACGCTTCAGGTTAAGGAGCTCTTCGTTCAGCTCATCGACACTCTTTTCTCTCAATTCAGTCGCTTTCATTACATCACCGTCCGCTTAACGAAAGTGGTTTTAAAAGGCAGTTTCGCAGCAGCTAGTAAAAATGCTGCCTCAGCTAGCTCAGCTGAAACACCTTCAACCTCGAATAACATACGACCCGGCTGAATTTGGGCTACCCAGTACTCAACAGAACCTTTACCTTTACCCATACGAACTTCGAGAGGCTTCTTAGTAATTGGCTTGTCAGGAAATACCCGGATATATACCTTACCGGCACGCTTCATGTGACGTGTCATTGCACGTCGGGCGGCTTCGATCTGACGCGCTGTCATGCGACCACGCTCAGTAGCTTTCAGGCCGTATTCGCCGAAGCTAACTTTGCCACCACGGATGGCAACACCACGGTTGCGCATCTTGTGTTGTTTTCGGAACTTGGTCCGTTTAGGCTGCAACATTGCTTAAGTCCCTCGCTTACTTATCTTTCTTACCAGATTTCTTCTTTGGCGCTTCAACTACTTCTGGAGCAGCTGCTTTTTCTTGACCAGGAAGAATCTCGCCTTTGAAGATCCAAACCTTCACACCCAATACACCATAAGTTGTATGGGCTTCGGCTGTTGAATAGTCGATGTCAGCACGCAGTGTGTGCAATGGCACGCGACCTTCACGGTACCACTCAGAACGTGCAATCTCTGCACCGCCTAAACGACCACCGATTTGAATCTTGATACCTTCAGCACCTAAACGCATCGCGTTTTGTACCGCACGCTTCATAGCGCGACGGAACATGATACGACGCTCTAACTGCTGAGCTACGCTTTCCGCTACCAGCTTGGCATCTAATTCAGGCTTACGAATTTGTTCAATATTGATTGTCGTCTTAGCACCCGTTAACTTGGTAACTTTACGACGTAGCTTCTCAATATCCTCACCTTTCTTACCGATAACGATACCTGGACGAGCCGTGTGGATAGTGATGCTTAATGCTTTGCTTGGACGCTCGATATCGATGCGTGAAACTGAAGCATTCTTCAATTCTTCCAATAGGTATCTTCTAACGGCCAAATCACCTTCGAGATTATCGGCGAATTCTGAACCCTCGGCGTACCAAGTTGAATTCCAGTCTTTAACGATACCTAATCGGATACCAGTTGGATGTACTTTCTGTCCCATTCCTAACTCCTAGTCCGAAACTTTAACGGTGATATGACAGGTGCGCTTAAAGATGCGATCGGCACGCCCTTTAGCACGTGGTCTGATACGCTTCATTGTTGGGCCCTCATCTACAAAGATTGTAGAGACTTTCAATTCGTCGATATCAGCACCGTCATTGTGTTCTGCGTTAGCAATTGCTGATTCAAGAACTTTCTTGATTAAAACAGCTGCTTTCTTCTTGCTGAATGTCAGCAGATTTAACGCCTGCTCAACCTGCATTCCACGAATCTGGTCTGCAACCAGACGCGTCTTCTGCGCTGAGATATTTGCTTGTCGATGTTTAGCTACAGTTTCCATAGCACTACCTCTTAGCCTTCTTATCAGCGATATGACCGCGATAAGTTCTAGTCGGAGCAAACTCACCTAACTTATGTCCAACCATGTCTTCTGTTACATAAACAGGGACATGTTGACGACCGTTGTGAATGGCAATTGTCAATCCAACCATTTCTGGAGAAACCATTGATCTGCGAGACCAAGTCTTGATTGGACGCTTGTTGTTATTGGCAACAGCATCATCAACCTTCTTCATCAGGTGTAGATCGATAAATGGGCCTTTTTTCAGTGAACGTGGCACAATTTATTCCTCAATTAACGTTTATTTCTGCGACGGACAATCAGCTTGTCAGTACGCTTATTACTACGAGTCTTCTTACCCTTGGTAGGAACACCCCATGGAGTAACCGGGTTACGACCGCCGGAAGTTCGACCTTCACCACCACCGTGTGGGTGATCAACTGGGTTCATGGCAACACCACGAACAGTCGGACGAACACCACGCCAGCGCGTAGCACCTGCTTTACCTAATTTGCGTAGGCTGTGGTCTGAGTTACCAACTTCACCGATAGTCGCACGACATTCAGCTAATACCTTGCGCATCTCGCCTGAACGTAGACGAAGCGTGACGTAAGTACCTTCACGCGCAACTAACTGAGCGTAAGCACCAGCTGAGCGTGCCATCTGAGCACCCTTGCCAGGCTTCAATTCGATGCAGTGAATTACAGAACCCACTGGGATGTTGCGCATTGGTAAACAGTTACCAACCTTGATTGGTGCATCTTCACCGTTAACAACCTGATCACCGGCACGTAATTTCTTAGGTGCGATGATGTAGGCACGTTCACCGTCAAGATACTTCAATAATGCAATGTGAGCGCTACGGTTAGGATCGTACTCAAGACGCTCAACAACAGCAGGAACACCCACTTTGTTGCGCTTGAAGTCAATCTTACGGTAGTGCTGCTTATGACCGCCACCGATGTGACGAGTCGTAATACGACCATTGTTGTTACGGCCACCAGATTTACTCTTAGGCTCTAACAGTGGTGCGTGAGGCTTACCTTTCCAGAGGTCGTCATTCTTTACTGAAACAACGAAGCGGCGTCCTGGAGAAGTCGGTTTGCTCTTGATACTTGGCATGACTAGTTCCTCTTAACCTTATGCTTCAGCGTCCAGAAAGTCGATTTCTTGACCTTCTTTCAGTGAGACGTAAGCTTTTTTCCAATCTACGCGTTTGCCAATCGCCATACCATGACGCTTGGTTTTGCCTT
This sequence comes from uncultured Enterobacterales bacterium, assembly GCA_964559635.1. GTDB lineage: Bacteria > Pseudomonadota > Gammaproteobacteria > Enterobacterales > CAXRAF01. Next base: position 13,267 of record CAZLIR010000011.1, on the reverse strand, counting down.
TCATGTTGACAGTGCGAACTGAATCAACTTCTACTTCGAATAACATTTCAACCGCAGATTTGATTTCACGCTTAGTTGCGTCAACAGCTACTTTGAGAACGATCTGGTTATCGCGCTCAGCGATAATGGTCGACTTCTCAGAAACGTGAGGCGCCTTGATGACGTCTAGGAGTCTTTCCTGATTCATGCGATAGCCTCCTCAAGTTGCTTAAGAGCTTCAACAGTGATTAGAACTTTTTCGAAACCAATTAAGCTAACTGGGTCGATAGCAGATACATCACGTACGTCTACCTTATGAAGGTTACGCGCTGCTAGGTATAGGTTCTCATCTACTTTATCTGTGATGATTAGCACGTCTTCTAAACCTAAGCCGTTAAGCTGAGCCAGTAGCTCACGAGTCTTTGGTGCTTCAACAGCAATTGACTCAACAACGACTAAACGCTCTTGACGAACTAATTCAGATACGATGCTTTGAATGGCACCGCGATACATCTTCTTGTTAACCTTCTGGCTATGGTCCTGTGGACGAGCAGCGAAAGTTACACCACCTTTACGCCAGATTGGGCTGGTAATAGTACCTGAGCGAGCACGTCCAGTACCTTTTTGACGCCATGGCTTACGACCACCACCGCGAACGTCTGAACGATTCTTCTGAGCTCGAGTACCTGCGCGAGCACCGGCTAGGTAAGCGACCACAACTTGATGAACCAATGATTCATTGAACTCACGGCCGAAGGCAGTATCAGAAACTGTCACTGCGCCTGCACTTTCCTGACCTGGAGCGACTAAAGATAATTCCATCGATATACTCCTTAAGCCTTGTTCGCAGCTTTAACAGCTGACTTGATGATTACGTCGCCACCCGGAGCACCTGGTACGGCACCCTTGATGAGCAGTAAGTTACGTTCTGCATCAACGCGAACAACTTCAAGTGATTGAGTTGTGACTTTCGCAGCACCCATGTGACCTGACATTTTCTTACCTTTGAAAACGCGGCCCGGCGTTTGGTTTTGACCAATTGAACCGTTTGCACGGTGCGCGAGCGAGTTACCGTGTGTGGCATCCTGAGTACTAAAGTTCCAGCGCTTAATACCGCCCTGGAATCCTTTACCCTTTGAGGTACCGGTTACGTCTACGCTTTGGCCTTCTTCGAACTGCTCTACAGTTAACTCACCACCAACTTCCAGATCTTCCAACTCATTCAGACGGAATTCCCAAAGGCCGCGTCCTGCTTCGACGCCAGCTTTGGCAAAAACACCTGCATCAGGCTTGTTTACGCGAGAGGCTTTCTTGCTTCCCGCAGTAACCTGAATCGCTGTGTAGCCATCAGTGTCCTGAGTTTTCAGCTGAGTAATACGGTTCGGTGTTGCTTCTATGACTGTCACAGGAACAGACTGACCGTCTTCTTTGAAGACTCGAGTCATTCCTTTTTTGACGCCTACAATTCCGATTGTCATTGTATTTTCCTCACCGCAGCTAAATTGCTGCTTCACTTCTTAAATAATTACTATGTCAAACTAATTTGAACATCTACACCAGCTGCTAGGTCGAGCTTCATAAGAGCATCAACTGTCTTCTCAGTTGGCTCAATGATGTCTACCATGCGCTTATGGGTGCGGATTTCGTACTGGTCACGTGCATCTTTATTCACGTGTGGTGAAATCAAGATTGTGTACTTTTCCTTGCGAGTAGGCAGAGGAATAGGACCAACAACTTGTGCGCCGGTACGTTTCGCTGTGTTGACAATTTCTAAAGTCGATTGATCAATTAACTTGTGATCAAAGGCCTTTAATCTGATTCGTATTTGCTGCTTTGCCATTGCAAAGACACTCCAATATTTTTTAATGCGTAAAAAAAGACCCTGCCTAAAACCATATTTACCACGGCGGCAGTGTCGAATTATGTAACATTCAGACTCCATTTGAGTCTGTTGTGATGCACTAAACTATTGATTTCTCAAGAATTAGCGACAATTTACTAGCGAGATGTTACAAAACTTATGTTATGGACCCATCTGCTAGGCGCGCTATTATACTTACGGAGCCCCTGAAGTCAAGGGATTATTTGGCATTAAAATCAGGCCGGAATGGTACTGCCGTCATAAGCGAGACAGGTACCTGAATGTTCATTCGAGACCTGCTCCATCAGTGTTACTAATTTGTCCGCCGAATAATCAGGTGTGAATAACTGGCCTTCTTTCAAGCGGCCCTGAAATGGCTTCGACAACTGAGTATCGACCGTGCCCGGATGCAAGCCGATGATAACGGTTTTTTTGTGGCTTCTGGAAAACTCAATCGCCGCCGTTTTAATGAACATGTTCAAAGCGGCTTTGGAAGCTCGGTAGGCATACCAGCCGCCTAGGCGATTATCTGAGATAGACCCCACTCTGGCAGAGAGTATGCCGATCATATTGGGCACCGCTTTATTAATAAGTGGTTTAACCGCTTTGACAATAAGCGCCGGAGCAAAGGTATTAATGGCAAACACGGACTGAAGATTGTCCAACTGAATATCTGTCAGTTGTTTTTCCGGCATGCGGCTGTCCTCGTGCAATGTGCCTAGTGCGATAAAGATCCGATCGAGTTTAACCTCACCTAGTTGGTTCACAGCGGTGTTAATTGACTGCTCATTTGTAATATCGATGCTGATTGATTGCAGGCGAGCATCATCGATAGCCACCGGCGTTCGACTGAATGCAAACAGACGGGTCACATCATTGCGCGCCAGATACGCCCTAACCACGGCATTACCAATGCCACCATTGGCGGCAAAGATAGCGATGTTCATGACACACGCTCCAATGGTGAGCGATCTGTCGGTACACCAACGCCTCGGCAACGCTTGGAGCAATATTTGACGTTATCCCAATCCTTCTGCCACTTCTTACGCCAAGTAAATGGCCGGTCGCAGACTGGACAGATTTTGCTGGGTAAATGCGCTTTTAACTTATGTTTCATAACCTATATGTATACGAAGGTGATTCGCTGTGGATGATTAACTGCCAGCTGAGCTTAAGCGGTCTTTCGCAACAGAGTCGGTAACAGTGTGAAGTCGACGACTAATGCCATAAGTAATGTCAGCGATAGTAAAGCGCCGGTGTTAGCCGTCGGTAATAACGGCGAGAACAGCATCATCGAGAATCCCACTACCAGAATAATGGTTGTGGTTATAAGCGCCCGGCCAACAATGTGGAAGCTGTACTTTATGGCATTATCAGTGTCATATCCTTTGTGTCGTCTGGCATGAATGTACTTACTCAGGAAGTGCACGGTGTCGTCAACCACGATCCCGAGACTCAGACAAATCACTACCGATAAGGCCAGATCAATATAGCCGACAAAAATACCCCACAGGCCATAGGCGATTAGTGCAGGAACCAGATTAGGCAGGAGACTGATGAGACCATATTTCACTGAGCGGTATACAGACATCAGCAAAACACTAATGATCACCAGTGCCAGTGAGGTGCCAACAATCATCTGAGTAATATTGCGCTCAGCGATGTGTGAAAAAATATGATCCAGTCCTGAAACCTCAAGCTCGACGCGATTATCTTGAGATTGTGCAAGAGAATCAAAGAATGTGGTTAGTTTGTCCTCAAATGCAATGAGTTCATAAGATTCTGCAGGTTTTAATAAGATGGTTGTGCGCGCCGCGCGTCGATCAAATGACAGGTTATTTTCTAATCCTGTTCCCTGCGGCAGAGATAGCTCAAACATCAGGGATAGCTGGGCTGCCAGTGCCTGTGACTCAGGCATTTTAAATTGCGATTCCAGATCCTGGTTCATCACCTGATTCAGACGCTTCATGATGTAGCCATAGCTTTGGATCAATTCGACATTCGGTTGCTGCTCGAGAAACGCGAGCAGTTGGTCTAATACCTGAAGATAGCCCGGGTCATTGACGCTGGTATTTGTGCGTAACACCAATTCATAGCGATGCAGTCGATTGAACTGCTGCTTAATGACATTCACAGCCCGGGTAACCTCAAACGCATCGGAGAAGTATTTCGACCAATTTTCACTAAAACGAATGTTCAATAAGCCAACAACAGATACCAACACCAGTCCCAGCATGACAGAGGTGACCGGAGCTTGATTGCGTTTCAGCCATGCGGCATAGCGACTCATGATATCTGACTGGATCAAATCAGTCCCCGAACTCACAGCGTCACCTTTGTGCTGATATTCAATTGGATAATAATGAATAAGTAGTGGTAGTAGCATTAAAGTAAACAGCCAGGCCAACATCACCCCAATGGCCACCATATTGCCCAAGTCCTGATATGGCGGCGAGTCACTCAGATTGAGAAATAACATGCCAAGACTGGTGGTTATTGAGGTAATAGTAATGGGTAACCAATTAATGGCGAATGCTTCACGATTGGCGACAAGGGAGTCTTTATGTTCAACCACCATCAAATACCGGTAGGTCATAAGGTAGTGTATACAATCAGCGACTGCCAATGTCAGAACAACTGTTGGTACAAAACCAGCTACGGGGGTTAATTCAGCATTAAACAAAGCATAGATACTGAAGGTAAACACAATGCTGAGTGTGATGATGACAACGGTGAACACTGTGGCTTTGACGCTGCGCAAGAAGAATAGCAACCCCATGATGAGCACCAGATAGGTTACTGGAACCAGAAGTAGCAGATCATTCATCACGGCATCCTCGAGCGTGACATTCGAGGTTACCGAGCCAATCAGATAGAAATCTACCTGTGGGTATTGTGCTTGCCAATTCGTTCTGAGCGCATCAGTGTATCGATAGATTTCTCGTGCCTGATCAGGAGTGTCACTATCCAGATACAAATCCGCCTGAAACACTATGATTCGATAATCTGGTGATAAATACACCTTATCGAGTTGTGGATCTGAGGTAAATAACGCCTGGAGTTGCGCTGGTTGGTCAACAATATTATGGATTAATTCGATAACTGGCGTGACGGTTAAATTATTATCATCAACCTGGGTGTATTGATAGTTAGTCAATCCGTTCACGCGATGCACTGCAGGCGCAGTCCACAGAGCTGACTCAATCTCATGCAGTAATGGCCCGTAATCGATATTAAACCAGGTATCCTCGTCTTCATTTTCAGGAAGAACCAACATCAACACCAAACTATCGTGCGAGGTAAAATCCTCCTCAAATGCCTCATAGGCTGATAGCTCAGGGTTGTCTGCACTAAAGTAGACACGAAAGTCATTACTCAGGCGCAGATCCAGTGCCGCGGGCAAGGTTGCACAGCACAGCAATAACAACAGCAAAACACATATTTTGGCGTATGCCGATGAAAGGAATGAATCGAGGTTAGTCACTGCCACATAGACTGCTGTAGAACAATTTCATACATATCAGTACGTAGGCAAACAGGTTCAGAGTGGTAAAAAATGGAAAGAATATACTCCGGGATTGTTGCGAGGCTGGTTAGACAATGAGAAATCTAACCAGCCTCGCTTGCTCAGTGTTCACAGAACAACCGGCTTACAGAGCGCGGCGACGAGCTTCCGGGGCGTTTTCAGACAAAATATCCAAAGCAACCACTTCAGCGTTACCGTTCACTCGACAGTTCGCTTTAGCAATGATGTTGTCATCACCGAGTTTGGCATCCAGATAAATAACCTCTGAACGACCAAGTCGTGAATCTACACCCGAACCAATTGGCAGTACCTTATACTCAGAGGCATACTGACTATCTTGGTTAATAGAAACCATCAGTGCTTCAGCACAGGCCTCCATACCATTCTTGCCAGTGACAACCTCAGCATATGAGAATGGGGCAAAAGCACCCAAGCCAATCGCTAAACCAAATATCAACTTTTCTCTGTTTTTCATTTTGAGTCTCCTCAATTGCGCTAGTAAATAAAAAGAGCTAGTAAATATGAGCTTACGCTCGGGTGTAAGATTAAGGACGAGGGGGATGTTATACAAACGACTTTTTTTGAGGTATGAATAAGAAAAATTCAGCTATAACACTTCGAATTCTTTGATTAGCCAGTCACTGATCCGCTTAATGTCAGGACGCTTACTATCCTCCTCACGTGAGGCAAGGTAGAAGCTCTCGCCATAGGTCGCATCATCAAACAGACGGATAATCTTGCCAGATTCTATCCAGTGCATTCCCAGTGGTAGGTAGATAATCCCGAGTCCTAACCCACGAGAAACGGCATCCATGACCGAACTCATGGTATCAAAGCGGATCATTTTAGCGGGTTTAATCTCAGGAATGTTGGCGGCCTGGCTCCATTCCTTCCAGGCGTTGGGTCGGTTCTCATGCACGATCAGAGTTTGCTCGTTCAGGCAGTCATAACTCGAAGTATCCATTTTCTTAGCCAATTTAGGTGCAGCAGCAACCACCAGATCACAGGGGAATAACTCTTTTGCCACAACTTTACTGGTTTTTGAATAACCAAACAGAATGGATAAATCAGCCTCGGCAGGGTGCTCGGTGAGTTTATTGGGTTGTGTCATGATCTGAATGTCCGTATCCGGCATGAGCGTCTGAAGTTGCTCCAATTTCGGCAATAAGAGTTCACTGGAAAAGAACGGTGGCACGCTCATACGGATCATGTGACGACCATATTCTGCACTCAATTGGTGCGTAACGCTCGCCAAACGCTCAAACATGCCGTCCAGATAGTCATGATAGGCCTGCCCGGCTTTGGTGAATTCCAACGAGCGTGTCTTACGCTGCAGGAGCGGTAATTCGAGGTACTCCTCCAAATATTTAATCTGATGACTTACAGCTGAAGCCGTTAGGCACAACTCCTCTGCGGCATCTTTGATACTCAAATGCTTACCTACCACCAGAAATGCTCTTAAGGCACGTAACGGTGGCAGTGTGCGTGTACTTTTCATGTGGTCACTCCCATTCTCGGCAGATAATGGTTCTTCTGTATGAAACTACAAGGGCCGAACTGAAATTAAACGCAAGTTGTATGCCATAGAGTGCCCTGACCCTCTGCAAAATTATCATTGTGACTGTGTTGTTAGAGTGGTTTGATGATTTCGAATGCGTAGATCAGTGTTTTTTGGCGACCACTAAAATTATTATCAGTTATGAATAACAATGTCTGATGACCATTTGTGAGTTTGGGACCGACAATCATGCCTTCCACGTTATCAAGCTTAGGAAAGTTGTCTGAATCGGTATAGTCATCTAAGTCAGCCCAGAGCTGTTTTTCTGTAGCCACATATGCCACTCCTTCGAGGGCAGCAATATCTTGAACATTAGAAGTATTCTCGTTGATATGTGTCAGATACACACGCACGGTATTTCTGATGCTCGGTTTTGTCAGAAAAGACTTCTCGACCACAAGCAGTTGGTTTTCTGCGAGCGCAATAACATCTGAGATACTTAATACACCGGCAACTTCATCGGCGTCATCAGGATTGGGCAACGCGGATAGGATGTAGGGATATTCCGCGACGTATTCATAGCCCTCAGCAGTGCGTTGTTTATGAACAATGCGAGTGACACTGGTCTGCTGGGGTTCTGATACCCCACCGTCCTGAATCAGCGCCTTTTCATTGACGAGATAAATATGTTCGTCATCCGGTGTGATACTGAGACTCTCAAATGCATCATTCGGACGAACACCATGATTCGGCAAGTCAGCCTGTTTGGGCAAGAACTTGGTCGGAACTTCTATACGACGCACCAGCTTGCCATCCTGAGTAAATTCATACAGCATCGGCAGGGAGAAATAGTTCTCGACATCTATCCCTTCAGAAGACACTAACCAGTGACCGTTTGCCAATTTATCAAACGCCTCAGCATCGATAATCTCGTCAGGAAATAATGCTGTGCCATCCGCATCACCCAACCGCGTCAGACCTGCTGGCTCAATCGTCAGCTCATCAGCCGATAATGCCAACTTAAATAGATGAATGACTGGTCCACCAAGTCGTCCCTTATCATCCGTAATCGCTGCCAGTAAGCCCTGCTCGTGATCATAATAAAGACTACTCAAACCACCAATTTGTATCCCCTCTTGCTTGGCATCGAGGGGGATTTCAACCGCTTGAATAAATCGCAACGGTTTAGACTCTAATTTCTTATCCGCAGTCGTCGCACCAACAAAGAATACAACACTGATCACAATCACCAGCGCTCTAATCATTGCGATATCCTTCATGGTAAAAAGTTGTGTGGCGGTTCATTGGCTCAGGATCACTCGTCGAGATATTTATCAGTCACTGCGCCCTCGCTGGCACTCGCTGCTAAGCGGGCAAACTTCGCCAGTGTACCGCGTTTGGTGTAGGGCTCTGGACGCTGCCAGTTAGCGCGTCGCTCACTGAGCACCTCATCAGAGACATGCAGCGTAATTTCCTTCGTTTCAGCATTGATGGATATTTTGTCACCGTCTTCAATCAATGCGATGGTACCGCCATTGAAGGCTTCTGGCGTCACATGACCAATCACAAATCCCCGGCTCCCGCCCGAGAAGCGACCATCAGTAATCAATGCCACATCGTTACTCAGACCGCGACCATTAATCGCACTGGTTGGACTAAGCATCTCACGCATACCGGGACCACCCTTGGGACCCTCATAGCGCACAACCACCACATCACCCTTCACCACATCGCCATCGAGTATGGCTTTCATGGCTTGTTCCTCGCCGTGGTAGCATTTCGCGGTGCCAGTGAACTCAAGTCCTTCATGACCGGTAATCTTAGCCACCGCACCCTCGGGGGCTATGTTGCCCTTTAACACCACCAGATGGCTGTCTTTCTTAATCGGATTAGACATGGGTCGAATAATCTTTTGTTCTGCTGGATAGTCAGCCACTTCGGCAAGATTCTCCGCCATGGTTTTGCCGGTTACCGTCATACAGTCACCATGGAGCAACCCTTCTCGAAGCAACATCTTCATCAGAGGCTGAATACCCCCAATTTCAATCAGTTCACTCATAGCGTATTGACCCGCGGGGCGCATGTCAGCCAAAACTGGTACGCGGGCACCGACGCGTGAGAAATCATCGAGCTCGAGCGGTATCTTTGCCGCATGGGCGATAGCTAAAAGGTGTAATATGGCATTGGTGGAACCCTCAAGGGCAATGGTGATCGTAATAGCATTCTCCAGCGCCTCACGCGAGAGAATATCGCTTGGTTTAATACCACGCTTAATCAGTTCACGAACCGCTGCACCGGCTCGATAACTATCATTCAGCTTGTCTTGTGACACGGCATTCTGTGCCGAACTATTAGGTAGTGACAGTCCCATAGCCTCCAAAGCTGAAGCCATTGTGTTCGCCGTGTACATACCGCCACATGAGCCCGGGCCGGGTATCGCAGTCGTTTCGATTTGCTCCAGCTCAATGTCACCAATTTTACCGGCCGCACGCGCACCCACCGCCTCAAATACAGAAACGATATCGCGTCGTTCCTCACCGGGTAGAATGGTTCCGCCGTAGACAAATACCGATGGCCGGTCAAGGCGAGCCATGGCGATACCACAGGCCGGCATATTCTTATCACAGCCACCGATGGCAACAAAACCGTCAAACCCCTGAGCCCCAACAACTGTCTCGATACTGTCTGCAATCACCTCACGAGAGACCAACGAATATCGCATACCGGGTGTACCCATGCTGATACCATCCGAGACAGTGATGGTGTTGAATTGCACCGCCTTGCCACCAGCATCATCCGCACCCTTACAGGCTTGGTCAGCCAGAGTATTTATGTGCATATTACAGGGTGTAACCATAGACCAGGTCGAGGCAATACCAATCTGAGGCTTAGTGAAATCCTCTTTTTTAAAGCCAACAGGGTATAACATGGCACGGCTTGGCGCTTGCTCCATGCCGTCGACAATAATGGATGAATGTTTACGTTCGTCGCTCATACTGAGCCCTTATCTGATTTCTTTTCTAGTGATGCATTTATACTATATTCAGCGGCAGGATGTTAGTGGCGATACGACAGTTTTATTGTCTGATGCGACAAGCTATACTCTGATGTCATAATTAGCCATCAGGTGATAATAACAAGCCCATGAGAACTGCCAATCTTTTATTTTTCACAATCTGTCTTTTACTGACCCCAGCCTGCTCAGGCACAAGCGATCAACCCACCAGTGAGACTCAAACCTCTGCTACTTCCGCTGCTGACCGCAAGCCGGTGGCGATGGTTGTCACGGCCAATCCGCTAGCCACGGAAACCGGGTTAAATATTCTCCGTCAAGGCGGCAGCGCCGTTGACGCCGCGATTGCTATTCAGGCGACACTAAGTCTGGTAGAACCACAAAGTTCAGGCTTGGGTGGTGGTGGATTTATGGTGCATTACGATGCCACCGATAAATCGATTCAGTACTATAACGGCCGTGAAAAAGCACCCATGGCAGTGACGCCTGATTTGTTTCTCAATCCCGACGGCGCACCGATTCACTTTTTAAAAGCCAAGGATAGTGGTATCTCGATAGGTGTTCCGGGTGTGGTATCACTATTTCAAATGGCCCATAAGGATCACGGCAAATTACCGTGGGCAGAATTGTTTTCGCAGGCGAAAACTTATGCCACAGACGGTTTTCCCGTGTCAGCGAGAATGCATAATTCAATCAAGCGCTACTCTAAGTACTTTTCCCGCTCGCCAGATAAAGGCCCAACTGACCTGTATGAATACTTCTTCATCAATGATGAGCCCTTACCCATCGGACATTTATTAAAAAATGCCGACTATGCCCAAACACTACAAACCATCGCCAAAAATCCAGATGATTTCTATCAAGGTGACATTGCCAAGCAAATTATCGCCTCTGTTCAGAGAGAACCCATGGCCGGTAGTCTGACGTTGGAAGATTTAGCGACATACTCGGCGGTCAAACGCGAGCCCTATTGCAGTAGCTATCGGGAGTTAACGCTGTGTGGCTCGGCATTGCCCTCCTCTTGGGTATCGGTATCGATGGTCATGAGTCTGTTGAACGAAGCACCGAAATTTAGCCCTCAGGGTGCCAGCGATCCTGCTAACTGGACCTTGCTCGCTGAAGCGTTACGCATTACCTATGCTGACAATAATGAGTACATTGCCGACGATGACTTTATCGAAGTGCCCATTGAGGGCATGATGAGTGATGGCTATATCAAAGAGCGCGCCAAACTGATTTCAAGAGAAGGTGCTAATCCTGACATCAAGGCGGGTAATCCGTGGCAATATCAGGACAAAAAGGCCGCTTATCAATTTGGTCAGGACGCCACACATGACGATATAGGCACCACGCATTTTGTGATTGTCGATCGCGAGGGTAATGTCGTTTCAATGACCGCGACTGTCGAAGGTTTCTTTGGCTCGACACGTATGGCCGGCGGGATGATTTTAAACAACCAGTTAACTGACTTTTCCTTCCGTTATGAAGATGCTGAGGGTAATCCCATCGCCAATGCTGTCGCGCCCGGTAAACGGCCACGTTCCTCTATGTCACCGACAGTGGTGATTGATGAGAACAGAGATTTCGTGCTGGCCGTTGGCTCACCCGGAGGTCGTAACATTATTTCCTATGTTGCGAAAACGGTCGTCGGCGTGATGCGTTGGGGACTGTCTGCACAACAAGCGATTGACTTACCCAATATGGTGGCAAAAACCCAACAGGTACGTATCGAAAAACATCGTGCTACACCAGAACTGATACAGGCACTGCGAGATTTTGGCTACAATGTCTACGAATCTGAGGGAGAGATATCAGGTTTAAGTGCCGTTGTAAGGCGACCTGATGGCACATTGGAAGGAGGCGCAGATCCCAGACGTGAGGGGACTGTGGGCATAATTTATGATGACGAATGATCAGCAATCCAAAATCGAGGTATCCATGAAATACATTCTTGCTGCGAGTTTTACACTCTTTTTAACCACGGCTGTCTACAGTATGACGCCAGAGAAAATCATCGAGGGATTTGATGTCCCGTGGGGCATGGTTAAGTTAACCGATGGTGATTTTCTGATTTCAGAACGTTCTGGAACACTGTATCGGGTGAAACCGGGGCAGGAGCGCCAGGCCGTGGCAAAACTGCCCGAAGTCAATGCTCGTGGCCAAGGTGGTCTGCTGGATCTGGTGTTGCACCCTGAATACAGCAAAAATGGTTGGATTTATATTTCTTATGCCTCTGCTGATGGCGATGGGGATGGTGATAACACCAATATCATTCGCGCTAAGATCAATGGCAATGCTCTGACTGATGTCGAGACCATCTATAAGCCTGCGCGTAATTATAAGCGACGATTCCATTATGGTAGTCGGATGGCATTTGATAAGACTGGAATGCTTTATTTCTCAATTGGTGATCGTGGTGAGCGGGATGTTTTCCCCCAAGATACCGATCAGGATGGCGGCAAGGTTTACCGTGTTCATGCCGATGGCAAAATTCCAACTGATAACCCCTTTGCCGACAGCAAAGTACCTGCCGCATACAGCTATGGCCACAGAAATCCACAAGGTATGGCACTGAATCCGGTCACCGGTGATATCTGGGCCCATGAGCACGGGCCTCGGGGCGGCGACGAGATTAATATCATCAAGGCAGGCAAGAACTATGGCTGGCCAGTGATTAGCTACGGCATTAATTATAATGGCACTAAATTCACCGATATCTCGGCTAAAGAGGGAATGGAGCAGCCTGTGCATCAGTGGACACCTTCAATCGCACCGTCCGGTATGGTATTTGTCACCTCAGATAAGTACCCCGACTGGCAAGGCAAGTTGCTCATCGGCAGTTTGAAGTTTAACAATCTTGAACTTGCGACCCTTGATGGCAACAAAGTCACAAGCATAGAAAAGGTGCTCGAAGGCATTGGTCGAGTGCGAAACGTGGTGCAACTGAGTGATGGCTTTATTTACGTTGCAACAGACGGCGATGCCATCTACCGACTCAACCCTTGAACAGCGCTACTGATGCCTGCCCTTGTGGTAGCACAAAACCATTCACACAATGCTGCGGACGATTTCTAGACCAGGGATTGTCCGCTAAAACAGCCGTACAACTCATGCGCTCAAGATACACAGCCTACGCTATGGGAGGTTACGGAGAGTATCTGTTAAGGACATGGCATAAGGCTCAAATGCCGGCATTGACCACACAATCGCTCTCTGAGTCAAATCAACTATGGTACCGACTTGAGATTGTTGATAAATCACAAATGGGTGATCGGGCAACGGTAGAGTTCAAAGCATACTATTTGAACAAAAACTCTGAGCCATGTATGCTTCACGAGCGCTCTGATTTTATCCGTGAATCAGGTGTCTGGTTATATCTGAGCGGAGAGA
>CAZLIR010000010.1:0-18969 GCA_964559635.1 uncultured Enterobacterales bacterium | reverse complement strand
ATACAGTGCTATGCTTACACCAGCCGAACCAAGTTCATCGGTGGTGAATAATGGCGTGCTGCCAAATTCTGTAATGTTCGCAAGGACGGGAACATTTACCGCTTTGACGAATTCTTCATATTGTGACAACTCGGTCATCGCCTCTGGAAAAATCATATCAGCACCGGCCTCAACACAAGCACAGGCGCGATCAATCGCCGACTGCATACCCTCGACAGCCAAGGCATCTGTACGTGCCATAATGACAAAGTCAGGATCCGTCTTAGCATCGACGGCTGCCTTTACACGGTCTACCATTTCTGATTGCGAAACGATGGCTTTATTGGGTCGATGACCACAGCGTTTTTGCGCCACCTGATCTTCCATATGAACGGCACCAGCACCTGCGGCAATCATACTTTTGATGCTGCGAGCAATATTAAAGGCACCACCCCAGCCAGTATCAATATCGACTAGCACCGGCAGTTCAGTGACATCAGTTACCCGCTTAACATCGATCACAACGTCTTCCATCGTGGTGATACCAAGGTCTGGAATGCCACAAGAGCTGGCTGCGACGCCGCCTCCGGAAATATAGAGTGATTTGAATCCCGAGGCTTCGGCCAGGCGAGCATGGTATGCATTAATAGCCCCAATACATTGTAGTGGTTTCTCAGCAGCAACCGCTTCCCTGAAGCGTTTACCCGCAGAATAAACTGTCATTCTTGACTCCTTTTATTAATTCATTAACAACTAACGACTAAGCATTAACCCTAGTCGCAAGTGGATTATTTGTTTCGTGTAGAAAAATTCGCTCAACACTCTCACGAGATGCGCGAATGTGTGCACGCATAATGTGCTCAGCCATCTCCCCATCACCTCGTTTAATGGCAGCAACGATGTGTCGATGTTCACTAAAGGCTTGCTTAGCCCTCTGACTACGCATGCCAAATTGATAACGATAGAGGCGAACCAACTGGTACAGGTCGTTACATAGTAGGTTGAACAATGTGGTATTGTGACTGGCCTGAACGATGCTGTAGTGAAAATCTAGATCGCCTTCTTTTTGAAAATAGGCTTGGTTCTCACTACTTTCGATATCGTGCGCATGTGTTTCCAGCAATGCTTCGAGTCTGACAATTTCATCGGCGGTGATAAACTGTGCCGCCAGTCGAGCAGCCATCCCTTCCAGAGACTCACGAACCTGAAATATCTCCAGTAAGTTCTCGACACTGAGCTCAACGACACGCGCACCGACATTGGTTTTTCGTGTCACCAGACGACAAGCCTCTAATCGACCAATGGCTTCTCTGAGTGCACCGCGACTCACCTGATAATCACGGGCTAACTCCGGCTCACTTAATTTTGAGCCGACCGGAATATCACCATCAAATATGGCTGATTTGAGTTGTTCAAATAAACGCTCTGGAATAGAAACAGGTGTGGTCATCACAATACCTCATATGATGTGAGTGATACCATGTCAATACATGCTGCAGGCCAATATTGTCGACAATTTAATGATAAAACCGAATTTTGTCAATATTTTCCAGCAAATATAAGCATGATTGTCGACAAAAAAATCTTCGTGTCGACAATTGTTAATGTGTATGGATTACAGGATTAAGAGCTGGCGATGAGTGGTACACCGGCAATATAATAATGATACTTGACGATCAAACCGGTAATGACGACCGCAATCACGGGGATGAGCACTTCCATCCAGGCCGGCATAAACTCAGTTGGCTTCTCACGAGCGCCATCACGACGATTAATAAAAATAACCGAGAGAACAGCCCAAACCAGCATGCCACCAAATAAAATAAGGGATTTGCTATCACCATTTGCCAGCAAATGTGCTACAGCCCATGTTTTGACGCCGGTCAATTGCGGATGCCGAATAAACTTATTCAATCGGCTTTTACGAAACGACGATAGCACGAAGAAGATAAAGGCAATGGTGACCAAAAGCATGGCTGGGTGTCGGAGCGCAGCGGGTGGGTTATAGATAATCTCTGGGGTAGCACTTCGCCAGCCAAGGATGATCAGAGCAACAGATGCCAGAATGGCTAGTGCGAATATTCCCTTATAGGGCATTTCTCCGATACGACCAACCAATTGATTTCGACTGTCTGCCATGAACACGGGATAGAGATGCACTCCCATCCAAAGCAACATGCCTGCGACTAATAATGTCATGAATTACCCCTTTCTTCGTTTTAGTTGATTATTGTGACTCACTATCCTAATCACTCGACTGAGCATCTGAATCATGATCATTAGAATCATGCGCCTCATTATCAATGATAGCAATCGTAGCCTGCCGTCGGCGGTCGACCTGTAACTGGGTTACATCCGGGCGTGAATAGTGACCCGCCGGATCGAAATTATGTCGCTCTCGTCTGACAAGCTCATGATTAATTTCACAGATATATAACGCCTCATCACCCTGCTGTGGTGCGAGTACCCATTGCCCGTCTGGACCACAAACACAGGAGCCGCCATCGGCCAGATAATCACCGACAAGATTGGCGCGCATTTGCGCGGAGATTGGCTGGTCATCCGGGATATCACCTCGACGCATGATACTACTGACTGAGATAACGTAGGAGCGTGCTTCGCGAGCGATAAAGCGCGTAATATCTTCCGTATTACGGACATTACCGGGCCAAACGGCAACATGACAGTCTTCTCCCATGCCATACAGGGCTGCTCGAGGCAGGGGCATCCAGTTTTCCCAGCAATTCAAACCACCCACAGTGAAATTACCAAGGGTATGTACGCGTAGACCATGGCCATCGCCAGTCGACCAGAACAGTCGCTCCTCATAGGTTGGCATCAATTTCCGATGGACAGACTGGATACAGCCGGCATTATCGATGTATACCAGACTACAATACTGGCTGTGACCACCCCGATCATGCGCGCGCTCAATGATACCCAGATAAATAGCGATACTATGATCCTTTGCCAGAGTGCACAGTGTGTCGAGCTCGCCCGACTCGATTTGTACCGCATTACGCATGTAAATCGAGTTCATACTCTTTTGTACACTACTCTCAAATTGTGCCCCTTCCGTTAACTCGATCCAGAACGGATAGCCCGGAAGCAATGCCTCACCAAATACCACCAAGTCAACTGACTGTTTAGCAGCCTGACTAACATAGTCGGCAACTTTTTCGAGCGTAGCGTCCTTGTCGAGCCATACCGGCGCAATCTGCGCCAGCCCAATCGTGAGATGATCTCGATTCATAATTTTGTTTGATCAATAGCAGTCATAACTAGAGCTTAACTGAAACAACTTTAATTCCAAAGTTTTTGTCAGTGAGTGAGATGGTGTGTAATGGAATGTTTCTGTTGATTGAATCGCACCCGGATGCGCTTTATTGTATTAGTAGACCGACGCGCGAGGTGACTTTTTGCGAAATATTACGATTATGCTTCTGACGACAGTTTTGCTGCTCATGCTATCTGTCGGCATTGGTGTGTCTTATTATCAGCAATCGCCGAGTCGCGATGAGCTTGTTATAGTCGTACATGGTCTTGCTCGTAGTGATAATGCTATGTGGTTAATCGAAACACGGCTAGCCAATGCGGGATATGATGTTTGTTTATTAGATTACAAAACCATCAGACAGGAAAGCCAATTACTGTTTGCAGATACCGAGCAACAGATCGCGCGTTGTCTCAACGGCCAGAAAACACATTTTGTTGGCCATTCTCTGGGTGGTCTGGTTATCAAGAACTTTCTAAATAAATCGCCTAGCCGTAACAATATTGTCGATCTTGGAGAGGTCGTTTTTGTCGGCACGCCTAATCATGGGAGTGAAGTTGCCGATGCTCTCAGAGACCACTACATCATGACTCTCGGTGGTGATGTCATACAATCGCTTATGCAGGGTGGCGATACCCTAGGCCAGCAGGTGGGTGAAAATACCATACCGATTGGTGTTATTGCCGGGACTAAAAGTAACCCCCTAACAGCAAAATACTTCACCGCAACCAATGATGGTTTTGTCTCAGTAGATTCGACAAAGCTAGCGAATATGAAGGATTTTATTACCCTGCCAGTGGGCCACTCAGCGATGCGTTATGATGGCGAAGTGGCCTCTCAGATAATGCATTTTCTTGAAAACGGCCAATTCCACCATCGAAACTAGTATTCTGCTGAATTAAGCCGCATAAAATGCCCACTTTTGCGGCCATTTAACACGCATTTAATATTAAATCTGCTACTCTTACTATCACTGACAAATATTGACAGAGGTACGCGATAATATGGCGCAAGAATCAGCTCGTTATGTGAGTAATCTGGTACGAGATACCTATGCACTCATTCTGGCTGGAGGACGAGGATCAAGACTACGAGAGCTAACAGACTGGCGGGCAAAACCAGCGCTGTATTTTGGTGGCAAGTTTCGTATTATCGATTTTCCGTTATCAAATTGCATCAACTCCGGCATTCGTCGTGTCGGTGTCGTGACCCAATATAAGTCACACTCATTAATTCGTCACGTCAGTCGCGGCTGGGGGCACTTCAAAAAAGAATTACGCGAATCTGTGGAAATATTACCCGCCTCACAGCGCTACTCCGATGATTGGTATCTTGGCACTGCCGACGCGGTATTTCAGAACATCGATATCATCCGTGATGAAATTCCCAAATACGTATTGATCTTGTCTGGTGATCACATTTATCGGATGGACTATGGTGTGATGCTGGCGGAGCATGAGCAATCAGGTGCTGAAATGACAGTCTCCTGCATGGAAGTACCCGTTCAAGAGGCAGCAGGCGCCTTTGGTGTCATTGAGGTCGATGAAGCAAATAAAGTGATCGGCTTTGAAGAGAAACCCGAGCAACCGGCAGAGATTCCGGGTAAGCCGGGGTACTGTCTCGCCTCAATGGGTAACTATGTGTTCAACGCCGAGTTCCTGTTTGAACAGTTAAAGGAAGATGCCGAACGTGAGAGCTCTGATCGTGATTTTGGTAAGGACATCATTCCTTCCATCATTCAGGATTTTCATGTGCAGGCCTATCCGTTTCGCTCAACCGTCGAGAACGTTGAGCCCTATTGGCGTGACGTTGGTACATTGACCTCGTTCTGGCAAGCGAATATGGAATTACTCGATGTGACCCCGGCCTTGAATATGTACGATCAAAAATGGCCGATCTGGACCTATCAGGCGCAGTTACCACCGGCAAAATTTGTGTTTGATGAAAATGAGCGAACCGGGCGCGCGATCAACTCGATGGTTTCCGGTGGCTGTATTATCTCCGGAGCCTTGGTCAACCATAGCCTGCTGTTTAACAATGTTGAGGTGTGCTCCTATTCCGAGGTCACCGATTCGGTGGTTCTGCCGGACGTGACTATCTTGCGAAATTGTAAAATTAAAAAAGCGATTATCGATCGCGGCTGTGTTATTCCTGATAACACCACCATTGGTTACGACCATGATCATGATCGTCAGCGCGGCTTTCGTGTTACCGACAGTGGTGTTGTGCTCGTCACCCGTGACATGCTAGGTCTCCCCGTCGGTTTCCAGTAGCAATGAACAAAGTATTGATGTTGGCATCTGAAAATGGTGCCTTCAAAGGTGCCAAGGTTGGCGGTATCGCAGATGTCATCAGAGATCTTCCCGCGGCATTACACTCGCGGCAGATCCAAGCCGATATTGTCATGCCGTCCTATGGCTTTCTTACAGCGCAAACAGACGCAGAAATGCTCGCAGAGTTCACGGTAGAATTTAAAGCGAACATTGAACAGATCACGATTTACAAAACTGCCAATCCCACCTGTCCAGAGACATGCGTCTATTTGATTGATCACCCATCCTGGCATCATGAGCCGGGTAAGGTATATACCGACAGCGGTGATCGGCCATTTGCTGACGATGCCAATTTATTTGCTCTGTTCTCGGTCGCAGTCGCGGAAGGGTTACATGGGGGATATTTTCCTCGACCAGACTGTGTCCACATACATGATTGGCACAGTGCGTTTTTCCTACTCTGCAGTCGTTATATGTCCCGTTATCAAGCGCTGTCTGATATTGATTGCGTTTTGACCATACATAATCTGGCAATTCAGGGTATTCGTCCGTTGCAAGATGATGAATCATCACTGGCCGCCTGGTTTCCAGAGTTCTATGCCCAGTTGACGGAAAATGCGTTACAGCAGATTCGTGACCCACGATACCAAAACTGCGTTAATCCCCTCAGAGCAGCGATTAATCTGGCGAATAGAATTCATGTGGTCTCGCCAACCTATGCCAAAGAAATACTTCAGCCATCGGATACTGAACATGGTTATTTTGGTGGTGAGGGTTTAGAGTGTGACTTACAGCGGCGTGAACAGGATACCTATGGCATTATTAATGGCTGTAATTATCCGTCGGACTTGTCGACATCGGTTGAGAACTTTCAACAGTTTACCCAACTTGCCAGAGATACGTTGGCTGATTGGCGTGATAAATTTGGCGAATCGGACAACCAATACAGCCTGACGGACAAACGTCTTGAGATTCTGCAAACAAAGCAATTCACACCCGCTTTTTTAATGACCTCAGTCGGTCGACTCACCGATCAGAAAGTACTTATCTTGCGGCAAAAAACGGATCATCACGAAACGGTATTGGATGCCGTACTTGAGCGTTTACATCGGTTCTCATCCGCTGCGCTGTTCATCATGGTCGGCAGTGGTGATCCCAAGCTAACTCGACTGCTCGTTGACATCGCTTCGCGTCATGACAATTTTATCTTTCTCAATGGCTATGCAGAATCTCTACCTGACTGGCTGTATCAACAGGGAGATTTATTCTTAATGCCAAGTTCCTTCGAGCCCTGTGGCATTAGTCAAATGTTGGCTATGCGCGAAGGTCAGCCCTGTCTCGTGCATGGTGTCGGAGGATTACGAGATACCGTGGAGCACAAGCAGTCCGGTTTTGTGTTTGGTGGGAGTAATTTAGATGAGCAGGCAAGACACCTGCTCGATAGCTTAGATGAGGCGTTAGCGACTTATAAGACAAACCAGTGGAACGACATTAAAGCTTGCGCAAAAAGTCGTCGTTTCAGCTGGCCTAAAGTCGCTAAACAAATGCAACAGACGCTGTATCGTTTTAGCTAAGTAGTCTAAAACATGGGCAATGGTTGACCTGACAGTGTCACCTGGCCACTTTTCATTTGCAGCTCAAATGTCAGATTATCACCATCACGCTTAACAAAGCCGGCATCGATGTAACCCTGAACCATGGGTCCAACACCCATTGAGTTCAAAAAGGCTTCCGGGACATAGCCTGAACCATCAATTTCCAGAGCCTGAGCAATGGTCATGAGGTTATTCACATCGATAAGATTCTCATCTACTGTAAATGTCATTTCAGAGCTCATCTTGCCTTGTGCTGTGGTCATGCCCAGCTCACGAATGGAATAAACAGGCTTCTTATCGAGCATGGCTAAACCAATTTCACCCATCTGGTTCATTACCATGTCCATATTCTGATCGGTCATTTTATAGTTGAGCTCATTAATTTTTTTCAGTGATTCAACATCCAGATTGGAGAATGACTGATTCATAACGATATCGGTAAAGTTCATGCCCATAGCGTTGAGCTCGGCAATGCCCATGTCAACGTTACCAAATAGCATGTCATCTTTCGCGTCAGACTCTGAGCTAATCATGATACCTTTGAGTTCTACTACACCGGGAATTTCTTGACCCGTGATGCGCATTTCAGCCATGCCAAGACTACCTTCGCCGAGGAAAATCGCAGTAGGATCATATAAATTACCGTCCATCGACTCCATATCGAGATCCATTTCAATCTCACCTAGCGTAATACCAAAAGTACCGCCATCGGAGATTGATAAACCATCCCAACTGCCTTCAAGCGTGACTTCGCCATCAGTACTTGCGGTGCTGACAAAACGAGCTGGGTTGACAGAAATGTTGACTCCCTCTTCAGAAAAATTAAATTCTTTAAGCTCGGAAATACTGTGTGTATCCCCTCCTAAAGTCAGACGACTTTGCAGTGATAAAAGCTCATTGAAGCGATCATTTAAGTCTGGGAACTGATCGGTCATGAATGCTGGGAATTCTACTTCAGAATCGATGTCCATCAATCCAAGTCCCAAGCCGCCGACCTCAGTCAATATTGGGCCATGTTTCATGGTGCTGTTGATGGTGAACGTTAATACGTCATCCATGGTTGGATCGAAATCTGCCAAATTGACATTTAATTTCACTGAGGCAGTAGAATCAAACCAGGTGCGTTGATAATCGAGCACCTCAAATGATAATCCCGGAGTATCTGCCATTAGGGCATATAGCTCCTTGAATTTTGATTCAGCCTGTTGACCGACGAAGTTGGGCGCGATACCCAACATAACAGCTAAAACTACAACCAATATGATGATAATTTTTTTCATCTCGAGTCCTTTTATTTTGGAAAAATTAGCTTTGGTAAGCCTCATATTGCTTGAGACAGTCAGGATTAGCAACTGCTTCGAGGTTTTTTAGTGGTCTTTGGGCTAAGATTCGGCTAATTGCGAGCTCCATTTTCTTACCCGAGCGTGTGTAAGGTATATCGGTCACAGCCCAGACGTTGGTTGGAACATGTCTGGGGGTGGTTTTGGATTTAATGCGTTGCTTGATCTCTAAGATACGTTGCTCGGTCAGTGACTCACCGGCAATTAGCTTAACAAATAGCACAACCTCAACATCACCATCGGCTGGCCTACCAACACACAAACTATCCTCAATCCAACTTAATCCCTCGGTCTGACGATAGATTTCTGCGGTGCCGATCCGCACACCACCCGGATTAAGTGTGGCATCACTACGACCATAAACAATCACAGAGCCACGACTGGTGATCTTGACAAAATCACCATGCGTCCAGGTGTTTTCATAGTGATCAAAATAGGCATCGTTAATACGCGCATTTGATTCATCGTTGAGAAAGTATATTGGACGCGATGGAAAAGAATGGCGACACACAAGTTCACCCTCATGATCAATCAGTGCCTGACCGTCATCATCGAAGGCAGCAACATCCATCCCAAGTCCTAGGCATTGAATTTCACCGGCATAGACGGGCAAATTTGGATTACCAAGCATAAAACAGCCAATGATATCGGTGCCACCAGCGATCGAGCTGACGCAAATATCCTGTTTCAGCTTTTGGTAGATGAAGTCATATTGCTCCGGCAGTAGCGGTGCGCCAGTCGATAGCATGGTTTCAAAGTGTGGCATCGGTAACTGACACTCATAGCCTGAATCTTCTAATGCCTTGAGAAATTTGGGGCTGGTGCCAAAAATATTGATTTGCTCACGTTCGATGGTCTCATAAAACTCAGCGATTGATGGAAATCCCGGGCTACCCTCATATAAACAAAGACGAGCACCCATGGCCAAAGAGCTAACCAACCAGTTCCACATCATCCAACCACAGGTTGTGAAATAAAGAATTGATTTCTCTGCTGTCAGATCAGCATGTAATCCGAGTTCCTTGATGTGCTGTAATAAAGTGCCACCGATTGAATGAACGATACACTTAGGCTTACCCGTCGTGCCAGAGGAATACATTATGTAAAGTGGGTCGGCGAACGGTTTACGCACATAGGTTGGTTGAATCGCTGGCTTAATGAAATCATTCCATGACACAAAACGACTCGAATCAAGACCGCTAATGTCATCTCCTTGCTCGAGAAAGTCGACCAGTACAATCTTTTCGATATCTGGCAAACGGCGAGCGATTTCCTCGAGTTTAGGTATCAAACTATGTGTTTTGCCGTTGTACTGATACGAAGTGACTGACACCAGAATATTAGGATTACTTTGCCCAAATCGATCAACCACACCCTCGACACCAAAGTCACAACTTGTTGAAGTGAATACTCCTCCAAGACCTGATACTGCCAA
Source organism: uncultured Enterobacterales bacterium (assembly GCA_964559635.1). Lineage (GTDB taxonomy): Bacteria > Pseudomonadota > Gammaproteobacteria > Enterobacterales > CAXRAF01. Next base: position 9,073 of record CAZLIR010000010.1, on the reverse strand, counting down.
CATGCTGATCACGGTTTCAGGGATATTCGGCATGTAGCAGGCCAGTACATCGCCGCTATTAATGAAGGGTTTCAATCCCTCTTGAAAACTAGCAACGCCCTGTTTCAGCTCGGCATAGTTTATTTTACGCTGCCGTCCTGATTCGTGAATAAAATGAATTGCACAATCCTGATCAGCGCCTTTGCCTAACAGATTTTCGGCAAAGTTTAGGCGGTAGTTCGGATACCATCCATAGCCTTCAAAACCATGATCGGTGCAAACAGGATGTTTATCACCCTCACCAATCACCTGATAGAAATCCATCAGAGCTGACCAAAAGGCCTCGCTTTTTGTCACGGATAAATGATGCAGAGTAGCGTAATCTGGAATATCGACTGACAGTTGCTTAGAAAAGTATGACTGAAATCGCGTCATTTCTGACTGCGCGATGCGGGTTGCGCTGGGTGCCCATAGCGGTTGCATTGTGACCCTCTAATCAAGGTTATTGGTTTTATTGCCTGCATTTTACTCTGAAACAGCAGCAATCCCAACCTCACATAGCAAGGCCTGTTAAGTTTTTAAGGCTCTAAAATGACGCGAGAGCGGACCTCGTTTAATGCCGCAACTGAAAAGCCGCGATCATAGAAATACTCAATCTTACCTGTGGCATCGAGTAACATCACGCGCGCATTCAGCGGTCTGGTGTTACCGGTTAACTGCTGGATTAACTCACCATCTTTATAAATGGTTATCACACCTTTCCAGAGTTCCTTGGGGATACCGCTGCGCATACCGTCATCGATGAATGTTTGAAACATCCTGGGGGCCATACCTGCGATTGTAGGTAACTCATAGACATCAAGCTTGGTCTTAGTCATATCCAAACCAATCAGCCAGCGATCGATGTCAAACTGAGAATTCTGTACATAGCCAATGAGTAACAATGTCTGCTTACCCTGAAAATGACCCGGCATGGTGACTTCCTCTTTCTCCAAAGTGGTACCAGTGACTGTGGGGAACATTTGATTGGTCGGATCAAGATTAGGATAGGTGGTTGAGCAGCTCACTAAACTGAGCATTAAAAATAGTGCAGCAATGTGTTTCATATTCAAAACCATAGTCTGTGTGAATAGTCATAATTACGAGGTTCCGTTTGGCTCAGAACAGCGCATTGATTAAATAAAGTCATTCATAGGTCTTGCGTATACAGGCTATATTGCATAGGATGGCCGCTTGGAAGAGGTGCGAAGATCAGATAAGTAATGGAGAGTGCTAGTCTCGATGACATTACGAAGGGGATCTATCGCCGAAGATTGAAAAGATTACTAGCCTTGTCTGTTCATTCTGGTCAATGAGGTTGAATCCTTTTGACTGTCACTAGTTTGGTGGAGAGCTTCTACGATAACCCTCTGTTCATCAGTCGGTTTGTTCATCTCTCCAGTTTTTAGTGACACCTAATCTCCATGGCCGCCTCAACGAATGGTAATTTAGGACGATAAATGGCTAACAAATATGCACTACTGGGTTCTGGTAATACGGGTTCGAAAATACCCGAGTTGCTGAATGCAGATGAGCAATACACCTTCTTCAACAGCAGCAATCCGCCAACACTCGAGCGACTCGCCGATCACGATGCGATCATCTGTTTTGTCGCAGGGCCGGTATTAGAGCAATACATTGATATACTCGTCGAATCCAACTTACCTGTTGTTAGTGGTGCTACCGGGATTCAGTGGCCGCTTGATCTGAATGAACGACTTCAGGCTTCTGGTGTCACATGGGTATGGGCAGATAACTTTGCTCTGGGTATGAATATCGTTAAGCATCTGATCGGAGCCATCAATGAATTGTCATCGCTCTATCATGATCCTACTTTTCAAATTCATGAAATACATCATGTGAAAAAGCTTGATGCGCCCTCAGGGACAGCGCTGCGATGGCAGGATTGGTTACAGCATGACGCAGCCATGTCCTACGAACGCGAGGGTGATGTGGTCGGCATGCATCAACTGACCCTTGATACAGAATTCGAGAAAATTACCCTGACCCATGAAGCGAAAGATCGCCGTATATTTGCGCACGGTGCCCTTTGGGCAGCCCGGGCATTATTAGAGAGAGATTTACCCAACGGACTATTACCGCTGGATTACGTAACCGCAATGCACAGACAAGGTGAGTACTATGTCAGCAACTAATCGATTCAATCTGAGAGATTTCCCACTTTGGACCGCATTAATCACGCCCTTTACCCACAACGGTGATGTCGATTATGACGACCTGCTGACCTTACTCAAGGCGCAAGAAGAAGCAGGTAATGGAATTGTACTACTGGGCTCTACCGGTGAAGCTCTGAACCTGGACTTGGCAACCAAACAGGCAATTATTGATTTTTGCTGTGAGCAGAATCTGAATGTGCCATTAATGGTTGGTGTCGGCGGTACCATGTTACAAGACACACTAGACTGGATCGATTGGCTTAATCAAAAGCCGATCCATGCCCTGATGATGGTGACGCCCCTGTACTCCAAGCCTGGTTACCATGGTCAAAAAGCCTGGTTCAAAGCCCTGTTAGATGCCGCCAATGTGCCATGTGTTTTATACAACGTCCCAGGACGCACCGCGGTGAGTCTGGATTTTAATACCGTTAACGACCTACTGCACCACGAGAACTTTTATGGCATCAAAGAGGCTTCTGGTGAGGTTGATTCATTCAAGGCTTACTGCCGTGCAGCACCCGGAAAGGTCATGTTCTGTGGTGATGATGCTCTGATGCCAGAGTTCACACGCGCCGGGGCACATGGACTCATCTCGGTGGTATCCAATGTCTGGCCACGGGCAACCCACTTGTATGTTAAGCAGAATTTGAACTCGACATTTTTAGATATCAGTGTCTGGCGTAAAGCCTGTAATGCTTTGATGTGTGTTTCCAATCCCATTCCGGTGAAGCGGCTTCTTAATGCTAAAGAAGTCATCAAGAGCGCCTTCTTACAGCCGCCGCTACATGCCAATGATCTGACCGATGTGATGCCTTTAATTCAACAGGATCAGGCTATCAAGGACTGGTATATGCAAAATACAAAATACTCAAAACGTATCTCCTAGGATAGATGCCCACAGGCAATTAGTGATATTATCCGAGCCGCTAAACTAGTCACTCTAAAGACGCAATAGACGAGAAGATTGATGTCCGAATCATTACGCATTGCCCTCGCCCAACTGAATACTCATGTGGGTGCTGTTCCTGAGAATACTCAGGCAGTGATTAATTGGGCCCTCAAAGCACGTGATGAACTACAGGCTGATCTGGTCATTTTTCCGGAATTAACACTGGTTGGTTATCCACCGGAAGATCTCCTCTGGCGTCCTGGCTTACGAGAGGCTGTAGAGCATGGCTTGCAACGCATCCTAGCTGAAGTCAATGGCATTCATATGATGATTGGCTATCCCATTTGGCAAGACAACAAGTTGTATAACGCAGCCAGCTTGCTGTTCGATGGCGAGATCATCGCAACTTATCATAAGCAGGCACTACCAAACTATGCCGTGTTTGATGAGAAACGCTATTTTAGTATCGGTGGCGAGGCCGTTGTTGAGACCATCAAGGGTATTCGTGTTGCTCTGACAGTCTGTGAGGACTTATGGGTTGCTGAGCCCGCATCTTTGGCCAAGCAAGCCGGTGCTGAAATGCTGTTGAACATCTCTGCCTCACCGTGGAATCAGGGTAAATTTGCTGCACGACAGGAGGCATTTTCTGCTCGTGTACATGAGACCAGATTACCGGTTGTCGCAGTAAATTTAGTCGGCGGTCAGGATGAACTAGTCTTTGATGGCACTTCCTTTGTCATGGATAAACAGGGCCAACAAATTCTGACCATGAGCTCCTTTACCGAGCAGATGCGTTATGTTGAGGTGAGCAGAAACGAGCATGGACTGTCGCTCACCAGCGACCCTTCGGCTGCCACACAAGCCCCACTTGAGCACGTTTATCAGGCACTGTGTCTCGGGGTCAAAGATTACATCCGCAAGAATGGTTTTCAAGGCGTGGTGATTGGCCTATCCGGTGGGGTTGATTCAGCCTTAACTGCTGTGATTGCTGCCGATGCGCTGGGTCCTGAGAATGTTGATGTGGTTATGCTACCAAGCCGCTATACCCGCGATATGAGTCTAGAGGATGCTGAGACACTCGCGAATAACCTTGCGCTGAATTATCGTGTAATCCCTATCGAGACTGTGTTTAATTCGTTTGTTGAGCTTCTATCAGATGAATTTTCCGGGTTGGAGAACGATGTCACGGAAGAAAATATTCAGGCGCGTTGTCGTGGCATTATCCTTATGGCCATCTCAAATAAGAAAGGCAAGATGCTGCTGACCACGGGCAATAAGAGTGAAATGGCCATGGGTTATTCGACGCTATATGGTGATATGGCTGGTGGCTTCAATCCTTTAAAAGATGTCTCGAAAACTCTGGTATTTGAGCTGTGCTGGCACCGTAATAAACGAAGTCCCGATATTCCTGAACGGATTATCACACGCCCACCCTCTGCCGAACTGAGAGAAGATCAGGAAGATCAAGATAGCTTACCGCCATATGACATTCTTGATGCCATTCTGGAACGCTATGTTGAACAGGATGAATCGATTAAAGATATCATTGCTGCAGGCTATGATGAAGCTCTGGTCCGTCGCGTTGTGAGGTTATTGGATATCAATGAACACAAGCGTCGACAAGCACCGCCGGGGCCGAGAATTACCCCGCGTAACTTCGGCAAAGACCGGCGTTTCCCAATTACATCAGGCTATCGCTACCGTAAACCTGAATAAGATCACATCCAGTTGCAGGCCACCTTATTTGATCACATGCCACTCGGTCTGACGACCCGCCGCATAATGCACTGCCTTGCCATCATAGACCGCGGTTTGCTCTAGTTTGATCTGCACCCACTCATTGCGCCATTCTTTGACCTGAGCTTTAATATTGCCCTCAATGGCATAAGCGGTATTCGGATACAATTTCCAATCGCCACGAACCGGCGTGTCACCCTGATTATCCCACATACCGATGGTCGGCCCCATGGCATGACCAACGAAACCAATCGGATGGGTGTATATTGAGGCTACCAAGCCTTTCTTCTCTGCCGCCTTTTTAGCGCGCTGTAAAATCTCGTTGCCGGTTCGGCCTGTCTTGTACTCCCGAGTCAGAGTATCTTGCCAGTCGTTGCCTTTTTTCAGCGCATCGACCAGCCCCTGTGGCACTTTGGTTTCAGCAAAGCGCATCACGTAACCCATTTCCTGAGTATCTGTACACAATGTTAGATAGCAAATCCCAACATCGGTGTGTAGTACGTCACCGCGCTCGATCACCATGCCTGATTTTCCCATGAAGGTGGCATCACCGGGGTTATTATCACCCTGTCGCTGAACATTTACATAAGGTTGGAACCATGGCCGCACGCCGAGTTGCTCAAATCGCTCTCGAATATACCAGGCCACATCATCGGTGGTGGTCGCTCCCGGCGTGATCACGCGGTTTGAAAAGGCCTCCGAAATTACCCCACGGGCAACGGCTACGACATGTTGATAGAGTTTTATTTCCGCTTCTGTGCGCGTTTCCATCCAACGTATGACCAGATTCTCCGCAGGCACCAGTCGGTCGATATATTTATCGTCAAGATGCTTGACCATCTCATTATACAGCCCGCGTGTCAGACCATCGGCCAGCGCCCAACTCTTTGAGGTATTAATGCCAATTTGCTTGGGATCTAATTCGCTAATAATTTCTGCCAGTCGTTGCCACTGCTCCTCGAGAGAACCACCCTTCCAGCGCGTTGGATAGACTTTGCCGATGGGATATCGGCTCACCGAGAAGCGCTCCACTTCGTTGCTCTCAGGATTATGATAAAAAACCAGTATTGTGGTTCTGCGAGCGGCAAATGTTGGTTGCGGTACCAATGAGTAGAACAACTGATCTTCGCTATATTCACGGTGGATAACTAGCCACATATCTAAGCCGGACTCTTTCATCAGTTGTGGTAGCAGCGTATCCAGGCGTGAGTTCACCAGTTCATTGATAACCGGTACACGATCTCGAAAAGGTAACACCGTTGGTGGGTCACTGATGACCCGCGCCATGACAGACAGTGAACTCATAGCGAGTATTAGTGCAATAGATATGAACCATTTAGACATCGGATGTATTCCTCAATGAGCAGTAATATTGACGCAATGAGTGTCGCAGTCAGAATCTCTATTGTCAATCTCGCCAATTGGGACCTGGTAACCAAAATTCCCAACCATCTGACCGCTACGGGATAATTTACAAGCGCTGCATACTTCTCAAGTGAATACTCTAATGAGGGTTTATCTGCACTGATTTTTGCATTAGACTGCCATGCCACAAGCGGCAATAAATATTTTTCACATCGAGGGTCTCGCATGCTAGTCATCGCCATTGCTGGTGGTTCAGGTTCAGGTAAAACATCTGTGGCAAGCAGACTGGCTGACGCCATTTCAAGTGACCATCAATGTGACATTCTCTGTGAAGATAGTTACTACAAAACCCTCACGCCAGAGCAACATGCGAATATTAGTGAGGTGAACTTTGACCATCCCGACGCCCTTGACCATCAGCAACTTCGGCTCGACCTACTGCAGCTAAAAGACGGTAATGATGTTGCAATTCCTACCTATTGCTATAAAACCCACAGTCGTCTGACAGAAACGCGCGCCATGCAGGCCTGTGATGTTTTGATATTGGAGGGGTTACACCTGTTGCATCGGACAGCACTATTACCGCTGTATGACATGGCTGTTTTTGTCGATACGCCGACCGATGTACGACTCGCCAGAAGACTCGCTCGTGATGTCAGTGAGCGGCAACGCAGTCCGGAATCGGTACATTATCAATTCAACACCACGGTGGAGCCATGTCATCAGGAGTTTATTCAGCCCAGTAAAAAGAATGCCTGTGTCACTATTAATGGTACCCTGCCATTTAATGACTTCATGCCTGAGCTGATAACCCAAGTATCACGCAAGTTATCCTAACCTCACGAGTTACTCAAACACCTCATTGAGATAATAAGCAATTCGAACGCCTGCTTGTGAGAGGCGCAGTTTGACAGTGTCGATGTGTTGATATTGATACTCCCAGCTGATGCTATCGCCTTCGGGATATAGCGACATGCGTAGCATTTGACTCTCCTTGGCCCACACCAGCGGATCGGTACTGTGCCAATCTTTGAGTTGCTGATCGGTTATTTTACTATGCAGCCAATCGGTGAGTTCGGTATAGCTAAGCTGCAATCGATCAATCATCCCGGAGTCCCACACGCGGTGGAGGTTAGAGCGTTGCCAGAAAAAATCGAGTTTGACATCATTCCCCCCTCGGTCAGTGCCATTACCGACGTGTAATGGTTGATGTAAATCGGCAATGGTATGTACCAAGAATTTCAGCGCTAATGCCTTATCTGCTTTGGATGTTTTTGGATCTTTGAGTTGCGCGGTGTAGTCGCGTATCGCAGTGATGGCATCCCCCTCTTCCGGCGCCATGTGATCGTGATATGTCTCACCATCAGGTACAGTCATGTAGTGCCAGGGGTTCGCTGTTTTCTGCCAGAATTCGCTGGGGTTAGCGCGTTGCTCATCAAAGTAAGTTGAAATCTCGGCCAGAGAGTAGTTACCCAGGATCGCACGAATCTCAGCACGCGCCTTGTCCGTTAAGTATTTCTCGGCAATTTCACCGGTAACGCGATGACCTGTCTGACCAAAACCGACCAGACTAAAAGACATGACTAGCAAACACAAACCTGCCAATTTCTTCATAGGATTATTCCTCAGTTTTTAGGGGTACACGTTTTAGGGGTACACGGAATTCTTCGAGTGGCTCGCCAACATTATTATATAAACCGGATTTCACAGATAACTGATCATCACTGTGTTGAATGGTTAACATACCAAAATTAAGTTCAGCGAACACACCACCGTAGCGGTGAATGTTGGGCTTGCCCGGATAAGCTGTCGAACTCAGAGGGCCCGCGGTAATATCGAATATCTTCATGTCGTCAATCGGCAGCATTGAGGTCTCTCCGCGGTGCACATCACCACTGATAAAAATCACCTTGCCAGGATTAGTTTCGCGAATGAGCTCGATCATGCGGTTTCGTTCATGTGGGAAGTTAGCCCAAATTTCCCAGGCCGTGTATTCCGATACGAACTGAATACTTGTCGCAATGATCGTCAGATCAGTAGGCTCAGCCATGAGTTGCTCTAACCATTGCCACTGCTCAGCACCTAATAATGTTTTATCGGTACGGTAATATGGTCGATAAGGACCTAATTGAAGTGCATCGCGAGTCTCTTCGCTAAGGTTATTGGTGAGCAGATCATCGCGATACCAGCGCGTATCTAATATAACGATACGAATTTTCTTGTCGTCTAAGTTGAGTAAGCGGCTGTGATAAATGCCCTGCTCTTTTGGTAGATCGTTAATCTCCGGATAATCGAATGCCTCTATGAATGCCTTTTTTGCGATGTGTTTCGCTACAAAATTTTTGCCACCATCGTTCTCGCCATAATCATGATCATCCCATGTCGCCATGATGTCAGTGGATTGCTTGAGTGCCACAATGCCGGGATTCGAAAATAGCGCTTCATAGTCAGTTTTGAACTTGTTCGGATCTTCGCTATCGATGTAGGCATTGTCACCCAGAAAGATAAACACATCAGGTTGTTTGGACTGTATCGCCTGCCAAATCGGCAAGTTGTATTTATCTTGTTCATAACACGAGCCAAACGCAATCTTAAGTTCTTGGGCATATGACTCAGAAAAGAGCAGTATAACGACTAAGGTAAATAGAAGACGCAAACCTTTCATAAGTGGCTAATTCCTAATTATCGATTCAATAGTTTATTTTTGTCCTACGACACCGAAATTACGGCTCGATATTAGCTTATTTAGCTGATGAACTCACTAATATACGGAAATACAGGGAAATAGTGATACTCATCCTGATCCAAACCTTCAAGGTGTCGTAAATAATATTGCAAGCCCAAACATTACCCCATAATGTTTGGTGTTGTATTGACACTTTGTCAA
>CAZLIR010000009.1:0-19010 GCA_964559635.1 uncultured Enterobacterales bacterium | reverse complement strand
TCGTAATCATATGGCCATTGTGGTGGATGAATATGGTGGCGTTTCTGGCTTGGTGACCATTGAGGATATCCTCGAAGAAATTGTTGGGGAAATCGAGGATGAGACCGACATTGAGGATGAGACTCAGATGATTCAGGTGCTCGGCGATAATGAGTGGTTAGTTCAGGCTAAATTAGATGTCGATGATTTCAATGATCATTTCAAGACAGAAATTGTTGACGATGAATTCGATACAGTGGGTGGTCTGCTGCTGCAATCCTTTGGTCATTTGCCTGCACAGGGTGAGCAAACAACAATCGATGAACTGCTGTTTGAGATTGTCGAAGCCGATAATCGGCGCATTACCAGCACCCGTGTGACAAAGGTAGTCGAATCCTCGTCGGACGAATCAGAGCCTGTCTCTTAGCAACCAATCAGCATCCGATATGATACAGCAGTGGGCACGGCGGGGAGCATGGCAAATACTTATTTTGCAGCTCATTGCCGGTGCTAGCCTGGTCTTTGCCTACGCGCCATTTGGGCAGTGGTATCTTATCTTTCCGGGTTTGGTATTCAGTAGCTATTTCCTACCGCAATTAACCACCAAGCAGGCCTTTGTACAGGGGTTTGCGTTTGCACTCGGCCATTTCGGCGCCGGGATGTCCTGGGTGTATATTAGTATGTATCACTTCGGTGACACCGGAGTTTTCCTCGCTACCCTGTTTACCTTGGGTTTTGTTGCGCTATTGGCACTATTTCCGGCCCTTGCATATGCCTTACTCAATCGCACCTTTAAACACACGCACAGGCTGCGTTTTTGGTTACTGGCTTGGCCGTTATGCTGGTTACTCCTTGAATGGATACGCAGTTGGATATTCACCGGTCTGCCTTGGTTAAATTTAGGTCATAGTCAGTTGGAAGGACCACTATCCGGCATTATGCCGATTTTAGGCGCCGATGGTGCCACGGTTTGGGTGTGTCTGTTGGTTGGATTAATTCAACTGACGCTAACAGCCAGGCAGCGAATGGCATTACCGTTGGCTTCATTATGGGTCATACAGACATTACTGATTCTGTTGTTACACCAAGTCAATTGGGTTAAACCTTCGGGGGAATCATTATCGGTCACAGTGGTGCAACCGAATGTCGCACAAGAAGATAAATGGGTTCCGGCGAACCGGATTAAGGCCATGCAGTATTTAGCAGATATCACTAAGGGTGATATGAATGACTTAATCATCTGGCCCGAGGCTGCCATTCCGGCCTTACCGAGTCAGGTCATGGGTTTTCTTGAGTCGGTAGATGCTCTGGCACATACCCAACAGCAGACCATTTTATCGGGCATTCCGGTACAAACTGACGGCCGTTATTACAATGCTGTACAGCTGTATGGCACAAGTAATGGCGAATACCATAAACGTAAGTTGGTACCCTTTGGTGAGTATGTACCTTTTGCTGAGCAACTCAGAGGACTGATCAGTTTCTTTGATATGCCCATGTCGTCCTTTTCCAAAGGGGCATATGAACAACCGCGACTTATTATCGATGACCATCAGGTGGCTTTAGCGATATGTTACGAGATTATTTTCTCCGCCATGGTGGCGCAGCAGGTGGCCGGAAGTGACTATCTGGTCACCCTAAGTAACGATGCTTGGTTCGGTGATTCACATGGACCTCAACAGCATCTTGAAATCGCCCAAATCCGTGCACTTGAATATGGTATTCCCATTATACGTGGTACAAACGACGGTATTTCAGCCTTCATTGATGCTGACGGTAGACTCATTAAAACATTGGCTAAGGGTGTTGCGGGAACCATGCAGCATCAGTTGGCATTATACTCTGGCATGACGCCTTATCGCAGTCTGGGGCCGACATGGGTTTTAGTCATACTATTCAGTACATTTGTGTTAGGGTTAGTGTTGACTCATAAATCTAAATCGCATGAACCAGACTAGCAATAAAATACTCATCGTTGGCCCGTCATGGGTGGGTGATATGATCATGACCCAATCACTGTTCATGACGCTGAAACAACAGGATCCAGATTGTAGTATCGATGTCCTAGCTCCCGAATGGACCAGGCCACTGCTTGAAAGAATGCCGGAAGTGAATGACGCCCTGAGCATGGATTTAAAACATGGCGAGCTCGGTTGGGGCAAGCGCAAGGCGATAGGCCGTTCTCTGCGAGCACAGGGATATGACCAATGTATTGTCATACCCAACTCTCTCAAATCTGCGCTGATCCCCTACTTTAGTCAAATTCCAAAGCGTACAGGCTGGCTTAAAGAGCCCCGTTATGTGCTACTCAATGATTTACGAAAATTAGATAAAACGCGCTATCCACTGATGGTACAGAGGCTATGTGCGCTAGCATTCGAGGCGAATGCCGAGCTACCTGAGTCATTGCCTAATCCGAAATTAGTGATCGATAACGCCCAGATTGATGCTGCCTTAACGAAACATGATTTGAGTAATGACAAGAATATTTTAGTCCTTTGTCCGGGGGCTGAATTCGGTTCATCAAAGCGCTGGCCAGAGCGTCATTATGCCGATGTTGCACAATACTTTATCAAGCAAGGTTGGCAGATATGGTTATTTGGTTCTGCCAATGATTTCGATGTCTGTGACCAAATCGATCAACTAACAGCACAGCAATGTATTAACCTTGCTGGCAAAACCAGTCTCGCTGAGGCCATGGACTTGATGTCGCTCGCGAGTTTGATGATCAGTAATGATTCTGGACTAATGCACATGGCTGCTGCTCTGGGGCGACCGCAAGTAGCCGTCTATGGTTCTACTTCTACTGAGTTTACCCCGCCACTGTCTGAGCGGTGCGAGGTTGCGCAAGAGCCCATTGAATGCAGCCCCTGTTTCAAGCGAGAATGTCCATTAGGCCATCATCGTTGCATGCAGGACTTGCAACCAGCTCGGGTATTGGATTTGATAACAACCAGCGATAAGTTAACCATTCAACTGACTCAGGAATAGATAACAGGCGAGTTCATTCATGCTGATATCAGATCAACACAAGTTTCTTTTCGTGCACGTTTCGAAAGCGGCTGGCTCAAGTATCTATCGTACGCTAGAGCCGTTTGCCAACGTCAAAGATAAAGGCTTGCTGAATAAGGCGATGAGTAAAACGGGTATCCGCCGCGATTACCACAAACGTTACTTTGCTCAGCACGCCTATATTTCTGAGGCGATGAGCTACATACCAGAGGATGAGTTTAACAAACTATTTAAGTTTGCTTTTGTGCGCAATCCATACGACTGGATAGTCTCAATGTACAGTTTCCTGCAACAGAATCATGATCATCGGCATAACAAGATGATTCTCGACATGTCTTTCGCAGATTATGTTGATTTTGAGATTAAGCGTAATAAACGCCATCAGCATCTATTCGTCTGTGATAAAGAGGGCAACCTTGCAGTTGATTTTATCGGCCGGTTTGAACAACTAGAAGCTGATTTTAATCACATCATTAAGACGCTTAATTTGAGTGCCACTTTGCCTCATGTTAACGCTTCAAGCAGAAAAGATTTTCGCGAGTACTACACACCTGAGACACAGCATAAGGTCGCGCAACACTGGCATAAAGATATTGCCTTATTTAACTACCAGTTCGAGCGCTAGTTGTCAGCGTTTTCGCTGATAAAGTGCATTACTTCTGCATTTTTATCAGGATAGTAAAACAACTGCTGTATCACCATATCCTGCTGTCCTGAATTTTGCCACGCGAGGGCATCTTGCTTGGCAGGTGATTTCTGGTACCAGCGTCGATCATAATAAAATCTCATTTCAGAGCCATTCGCCAGTCGTATGTGCTCAGGTTTTTCCAGACTCCCCCGCAATACCTCTGCACCGGACATGAACTTGGCATAGTGACTGTCAAGCATGCGGCGCATTTTCAGTATCGACTTGGGTGCATAGAGCTTGGCCTGACCTTCTGGTCGGGTTTTGAAACGTCGATGCAGCCACATATAATCTTCTGGATGCTCGCGTAGATAGGTCTCAAGAAAGTGGTTTATCTTTTGCGCGCCCTGCAACTCGTCTAACGACGCAAAATCAGCAATTTCCGGATAGATGCGAATATGAAATTTCTTGTTCGCTAAATCGCGGTAATGGGTCATCGGAACTACTTTTGCTTTGGTCATTTTGGCGAACCGGCTGGTGGCGGTTATGGTGGCGGCATCGATACCAAAGAATGGCGCAAAAACTGAATGTGCCGCACCGTAGTCCTGATCAGCGGCATACCAGATGGTTTCCCCTTTTTTGAGTGCCCGAAGCATGTTGCGTACATCTTCACGCTCAATCATGTGAGTCACATGTTGCTCCCGGCCATGTGTCATCGCGGCCTCAAAATCCGGGTTGCGATGCTGTCGATACATGGCGGCCATCGGATGATAATTGGCCAGAGTGTTGCCACCAAGTTCTAATGACGTCAGATGAAACGCAAGTAAGATAACACCACTACCACTCTGTTTCGCGTTGAGCAGATGCTCCTCGCCATGCAGTTGGGCGATGGTTTTGAGTCGACTGCCTGACACATTCCATACATGGGCCGTTTCGAGCAAGCCCTGACCGGTGGAGATGAAATTTTTACGCAGTAACTCAGTTTGCTCAGAGTCAGATAATTCCGGGAAACATAAGGCGATATTTCTGGCAGCAATATCTCTGCGCGACTTGGCTACCTTTAGCATTAATAAACCAAACCACTTACCAAGGGTCAGAATTGCTCCATAAGGTAATTTCCCAATCAATTTCATTAACAATAGAGCAAATTTCATGGCAGGTTGTGATTTCGTTCGTTAAAAAATATGTGACTATTCTACCATCTGAGTACAATTAAAGAATCACTATTCACACTTGGTTATTGATAGGTGATCAGAGTATAGTGAGGCAATGAAGCGTTGCTTAATTATATGCTGTTTGATGTTCTCGCCGAGTCTGTTGGCTGACCCCTATACCTTGTATTTTGTTCGCCATGCAGAAAAGGATCTGACAACAAAAGTTGACCCTGAACTAACATCACAGGGCCTGGAGACAGCGAATAAGTTGGCAAACTATTTGTCTGATAAACCGTTACAGGCTATTTTCAGCAGTGACTACCGCCGAACAAAACAAACAGCAGCCCCCGTTGTTAAATCGCATAACTTAGCACTGACAATTTATAACCCACGTGAATTAGCCGAGCTTGCTAAGCAATTGCAGTCCAAGAAGCAAACTGTGCTCGTAGTAGGGCATAGCAATACCACCCCTGAAATAGTGAGTCTCGTTGGTGGTAAAGCCAAACCTATCTCCGAGCAAGAGTATGGCGAACTGTTTATTGTTACCATTGATCCGGAGCAGGGAACTACCAATACGGCCTATCATCAGCTAACCGATTGATAAACATCAACAAAGCACATCAATTGTCATAATACTTTGCGATAGAGATACGGATAGTTGTTTAATCGCTCTGATGTCACTTTTTCTAGCCCTATGTGCTCAAAATAAGCGCAACTAATGCGTTCAGCTTTAATGATCACCGATGTTTTTGCTAACGCTTTGGCAAGCGTAAATATGAAGGACAGCAGCTCTTTTCCTAAGCCATTGTGTTGTTCTGCTGGCGTGATGTAAATGCCATGTAACAGATTATCAGGATGCTGTGGATCCCACGCGACTACGCCGACAATTTCATGATTCTTGTAGGCAACATACATATCGTAATGACTAAAGTCGGTCTCGTCATAGATCAGCACATTCACCGATAACCGTTTAACACGCTCGGCAAGCGGCCAGCCCATCACGGCCTTTTCAATGACGCGGTTAATGGCCTGAAGATCATTCGCTCGTGCGGGTTTAATGTCATAGGATTGCTCGGTCATAAGCCTTACTACGCAGTCAATTCGTCATAGATCAAGAATAAGTTAATCAATTCAGATGGTGGTTTAGCGTTGATTGACGTATAAATGGAGCTGTTGAGTAATATTGAGGCCGTTATGAAATATTTTATTGTACTCCTGACCCTTGTTGTCACCACAGCGCTACTCGCAGAAGACTATTATCCACCACGTGGCGAATGGCAAACACGTGACGCAGGAAAAATGGGTTTTGATACCGAGGCACTGCAAGCAGCTATTGATTATGCCTTAGCCAATGAATATAGCGGCGATCGTGATCTCAGACGTGCCATTTTAAAGGGGTTTTCTCACGAGCCGTTTCACGAAATTCTAGGGCCTACTCGAAAGCGTGGAGGACCGGCCGGGCTCATTTTGAAAGAGGGCTACATTGTTGCTCAGTGGGGTGATGTCAATCGGGTTGATATGACCTTTAGTGTGACCAAATCATATCTATCTACAGTTGCGGGCCTGGCTGTCGATGAGGGGCTTATTGAGACATCTGACTTACTCGCTGATACCATCTGGTCAGGCGAATTTGCCGGTGAGCACAATCGGCAAATTTCTTGGGCACACTTGCTAAACCAATCCTCTGACTGGTCAGGTGAGCTTTTTGGCATAAAAGACTGGGCAGACCGACCACCCAAAGAAGGTGGTTTGGATGATTGGAAATTTCGCGAACTCCACAAACCTGGCACTCAGTATGAATATAATGATGTACGGGTAAATTTATTAGCTTATGCCCTGCTTCACACCTGGCGCAAGCCGCTTCCAATGGTCCTTAAAGAGCGCCTGATGGATCCGATTGGCGCCTCGACTACTTGGCGTTGGTATGGTTATGAGGATGCCTGGGTGGTAGTTGACGGAGTGAAAATGAAGTCGGTTACCGGTGGTGGGCATTCGGGTGGTGGTGTCTTTATTTCTTCACTCGATCAGGCCCGTTTTGGTCTATTGTTCGAGCGTGAGGGACAATGGGACGGTAAGCAAATTATCTCTAAGGCGTGGATAAAAGAGGCCACGACTTCATCACCAACCAACCCCAGATATGGTTATATGTGGTGGCTGAACAAGGGTGACCGCAAGTGGCCCGGTGTTGCTGATGAATCTATCTTTTATGGCTCTGGTTTTGGTGGTAATTATGTGATCGTCGATCAGAGTAATGATTTAGTCGTGATCACGCGCTGGCTAGAGCCACGACAACTCGGGGAATTCATGCAACGTCTCTATCAAAGTCTGGATGAGTAAGCTTTATGACAGACACGTTTAATCTGGAGCGGTTTAAAGCAGCACAGGATGTTTGTTATCACCGAGTTAAGGCCGAACTGACTGCGGGCCGTAAAAGTAGTCACTGGATGTGGTTTATCTTCCCGCAAATACAGGGGTTAGGGCACAGCCAAATGGATGCTACCTATGCCATTCAGTCGCAGGATGAAGCAAAAGCCTACCTTGCTGATACGCTTCTTGGCGGGCGCTTAAACGAATGTGTGAGTCTGCTATTGAGTATTGCAACAGATGATATCAAGTCCGTGATGAGCCATCCCGACGATATAAAATTACGATCATCAATGACGCTATTTGCTGCCATTGCTGATGATCCTGAACCATTTCGTCAAGTTCTATCAAAGTACTATCAGGGTAAAACAGATCGCATGACACTGTCGCAACTTGTCTATCCTGTTTAAAGGTCGCTTGTGCTATCATTCACAGCCAATAACATCGCTTGCTAGAGTCAATGTAAATGAGAATAAGTTATCCTGATTTTAAACAGGCCAATGTACTGGTTGTCGGTGACATTATGCTGGATCGATACTGGCATGGTGGCACCTCCCGGATTTCACCAGAGGCCCCGGTGCCGGTTGTTAAAGTCGATCATATCGAGGAGCGACCTGGTGGCGCAGGCAATGTAGCACTGAATGTTGCCTCGTTAGGCGCAGAATGTTGTTTGGTGGGCCTGACCGGTAATGACGAGCCGTCTCAGGCACTTCAACAAACGCTCTCATCAGCAAAGATTAATTGTCAGTTCGTGCGTGACGATTCGGTGGCGACAATAACCAAGCTACGTATTATCAGCAGACATCAGCAGTTGATCCGTCTCGACTTTGAAGATTCGCAGGATGACTACGCCGAGATTTCACTCGAGCAGACGGTGATGGATCAGTTACCACAGGCTAACCTGTTGTTGTTATCAGACTATGCCAAAGGGGCGATTAAGCAACCGCAAGCGTTAATTGCTGCGGCTAAATTGGCGGGAATCCCGATCTTGGTCGATCCTAAAGGCACCGATTTTGCGCGTTATCGAGGGGCCACTTTACTTACCCCGAACTTCCATGAATTTGAGGCAGTGGTTGGCAACTGTAAAGATGACTCGACCATCATTGCCCGTGCGCGTGATTTAATTGCTGAGCATGACTTACAGGCGTTACTTGTTACACGTGGAGAGCATGGCATGACGCTGGTACAGAAAGATGACCAAGATGCGCATCATTTCCCGGCGAAAGCGAAAGAGGTTTACGATGTGACAGGTGCCGGAGATACCGTCATCGCCACACTTGCTTCAAGTCTGGCCGCTGGTGAGGATTTGGTCACAGCAACGGCGCTGGCGAATCTCGCCGCAGGTATTGTAGTGGGCAAATTGGGTACCGCGGCTATCAATCGGGTTGAGTTGCGTCGTGCCACGCTCGGTGATTCCGAAACAGGGCTTGGCGTGGTGTCTGAAGAGCAACTGGCGACTGCCATGGCATCAGCTAAAGCCGATGGCGAGAGGATCGTCATGACCAACGGCTGTTTTGATATTCTGCATTCTGGTCATGTGCACTATCTGAATCAGGCGCGTGAGTTAGGTGACCGATTAATTGTCGCGGTCAATGATGATGACTCAGTAACCCGCTTGAAAGGTCCGGGGCGCCCGGTAAACAGTGTCGAGCGTCGCATGGCGGTCTTAGCTGGTTTAGGTGCCGTGGACTGGGTGGTATCATTTTCAGAAGATACACCAGAGCGGGTGATCAGTCAGTTACTACCGGATGTTTTGGTCAAGGGTGGCGATTATAAGGTTGAAGAAATTGCCGGTGGTAAACAGGTCATGGCCAATGGTGGTGAAGTAAAGATATTAGGTTTTGTAGATGGTGTCTCGACGACAGGTATTATTGATGCCATGGTTAGCAAGCAAGGAGAACATGAATGATCGTTGTTACCGGTGGTGCTGGGTTTATCGGCAGTAACATAATCAAGCAACTGAACGCTATCGGGCGAAAAGATATCCTCGTTGTTGATAATCTGACGAACGGTCACAAGTTCGTCAATATTGTTGACTGTGAAATCCATGACTACATGGATAAGGATGATTACCTCAAGCGTATTAATTCTGGCTACAAATTCCCACACATTGAAGCAGTTTTTCATGAGGGAGCCTGCTCAGCTACCACCGAGTGGGATGGTAAGTTCCTGATGCAAAACAACTACGAGTATTCCAAGGATCTATTGCATTATTGCCTTAATTACGAGATCCCCTATCTCTATGCATCCAGTGCTGCCACCTATGGTGTCACGGATACCTTTAAAGAATCACTGGAGTATGAAGGTCCAGTGAATGCCTATGGTTATTCTAAATTTCAGTTCGATCAGTATGTCAGAAGTATCTGGAAAGACATCAATTCCCAGGTAGTTGGATTTCGCTATTTCAATGTCTATGGTCCCAGAGAGCAGCATAAGGGGAGTATGGCCAGCGTGGCTTTCCACTTTAACAATCAGATTAAAGAGTCAGGTGTTTGCCGACTGTTTGAGGGTTCCGATGGTTACGGCAACGGCGAGCAACTGAGAGACTTTGTGTTTGTCGATGATGTCTGCGCAGTCAAGTTGTGGTTCATGGATAACCCGGATAAGTCGGGGATTTATAATCTCGGAACGGGTAAGGCCCAGACATTTAATGATGTCGCCAATGCCGTTATCGCCTGGCACGGCGAGGGAGCCATTGAATACATCCCCTTTCCGGAGCACTTAAAAGGCGCTTATCAGAGTTACACTGAAGCGAACATCGAGAAACTTCGTGACGCAGGGTATGATCGGCCATTCGCTACTGTTGAAGATGGCACCAAGCAATATCTTGACTGGTTAAATCGAACGTAGATCGACTCAATGGAATTATTAATCTTCTTTTTGCTCCTCGCCATTGGCGTGTCATTTTTGTGTTCAATTCTGGAGGCAGTATTACTCTCCATTTCCGACTCCTACGTGACCTTAGCCAGTGAGGAGGGGAAGTCATACGCCAAGGCTTTGCGGGCACTAAAGGATGACATCGACCGGCCACTGGCGGCGATTCTGAGTCTTAATACTGTGGCCCATACTGTTGGAGCTGCCGGTGTAGGTGCCCAAGCACAAATCGTTTTTGGCGAGGCCTCATTGACCATCGTCTCTGCCATTTTAACGCTGTTAATTTTGTTGCTATCAGAGATTATTCCCAAGACCCTTGGTGCTCGTTATTGGCGCCAATTAACGGCATTTTCGGTCAAAACACTGCAAATCCTATTGGTGTTGGTTTCACCTCTGGTATGGCTGAGTCTGAAGATTACCCGGTTGATGGGTGATTCGAGTCATTCTGTTGCCTTCAGCCGCGAGGAATTTGCAGCCATGGCCAGTCGAGGTGTCGAGGAGGGGGTATTGGAGCCCGATGAGGCGATGACCTTTAAGAATATGATTTTCTTCGAGTCGCTCACAGGACATGATGTAATGACTCCGCGTACGGTGGTGTTCTCCCTACCGGCCGCGATGACGGTGGAGCAATCCATTCATGAGTTGAGCCGCAAACATTTCTCCCGTGTGCTTATCTACGGCGAAGATAATGAAGATTTACAGGGTTATGTGTTAAAGGTGGATATCCTATTGGCCGCGACACAGGGCCAAGGGCAGTCAACATTGGGTGAATTTAGTCGTGACCTTCTGACCACCTCAGAAACACTGTCATTGAAAGACTTATTTGCTCGCATGATGGACAGAAGAGAGCATATCTCTGCATTGATCGATGAATACGGTGGTTTCTCCGGTATCGTCACGATGGAGGATATCGTTGAGACGTTACTCGGTCAGGAAATCATGGACGAGATGGATAAAATCGAGGACATGCAAATGTTGGCTCGACGGTTCTGGCAACAGCGTGCGATCCGCAATGGTGTTATCGTCAGTCCTGAGGAAGCTGAGTCGAGTGATACCGGTCTCGGGTCAGAGAAACAGTAGCAGAGCAATGGCCACATTATACCGCTGGATATACTCAACACTGCTCTATCTTCTCACGCCACTGATCATTTGCCGTCTTCTTTTGCGAGGGCGTAAGGCACCCGCTTACCGTGACCGCTGGGGCGAGCGTTTTGCACATACGCTTCCTGAACATAGTCCTGGTGTGATCTGGTTCCACACTGTTTCAGTGGGTGAGACGTTAGCTGCTCTGCCAGTGATCAAACATACTCTCGCGCAGTACCCTGACCAAAAAGTGTTGGTCACGACCATGACGCCAACCGGCTCGGATCGTGTCAGGGCGTCGCTCGGTGACACAGTGGCTCATGTCTATGCCCCTTATGACTTACCCCATGCTATGGCACGTTTTTACAAACACTATCGCCCGCGATGTCTGTGCATCATGGAGACAGAGCTGTGGCCAAATATGCTGCATCAAGCCAAGATACATCATGTGCCTGTGGTGTTGATGAATGCCCGTATGTCGGAAAAGTCGGCCCGTGGCTATCGACGCTTTAAGACTCTCACACAAGATATGATGGCCAAGCTGTCTTCAATTGCGGTGCAAAACGCCACAGATGCTGAGCGGTTTGAATCGCTTGGTGCGAGCAAAGAGCAACTGCAAGTAACCGGTAACATTAAATTTGATCTGACCATGCCACCCGATCTGGCAACCAAGCAGCAGGTGTTTAGTGCGGCTTTGGCAGACCGTCCGGTGTGGTTAGCCGCCAGTACCCATCAGGGCGAGGACGATATTCTTGTGGATGCCCATCGGCAGTTATTACAACAGCACCCCGATGCCTGCTTGATCATTGTCCCTCGTCATCCAGAGCGATTCGAAGAGGTGTATCAAATAGCCTCTAAAACCGGTTTGTCGGTGCATCGCCTTACGGCTGATGAGCAGCCTGACAGTCAGATCTATCTGGTGGATACTATGGGCGAGTTATTACTCTTTTCATCCCTCGCGGATATGGCATTCGTCGGTGGCAGTTTGATTGAGCGTGGTGGTCATAATTGTCTTGAGGTATCAGCCTTCGCCAAACCGGTCATGTCAGGTAAGCATGACTTTAATTTTGCTGATATTAATCAGCAACTAGTTACCGCGGGAGGTCTGGTGTATGTGGCTGATAGTGGTGAGATATGCCAGCAACTAACGCAGTGGATTGAGAATCCTGCGTTGGCTAGTGAAACGGGTAGAGCAGGTCTGGCTGTTGTCGAGCGCAATCGTGGCGCATTGGGTAAGCTCATCGAGATACTTACCCAACACTTCACTGATTAATCATTAGCTCTGTGCAGGGTCCACAACCCAATCATTGACCATGTCCAGATCATCGATGGTCAGGATACCAGCCGCTTGCTTCAACTGAAGAATTGCTACCACGTAATCATAACGCGCATTGGCGAGATTACTTCGCGCACGATACAGCGTTCTGGTACTCAGCAGTACATCGACAATCGTTCTTGTGCCCACTTCAAATCCTGCCTGTGTTGCTTCAAGGGCACTTTCCTGTGATACCACAGATTGCTCTAACGCCTTGATAGAGGCTATCGAGGCTTCAACACCGAGATATGCCTGACGTGTATTTCGTACGGTACTGCGCATGGCTGACTCAAGATCATATTCTGCCTTGCGAGCCAAGGCGCTACTTTGACGTACGCCCGACTGTGTCGCACCACCTTCATATAAAGGAATGCTTACCGATACACCGGCACTCAAACCATAGCGCTCAGCGTTGAAATCAACACCGGAAAAATCGGTTTCAGAGTCAGAATAACTGGCACTTAGATTAACAGAAGGTAGATGCCCGCCAAAGTTACGTTTAACTTCCTGCTTGGCAATATACAACGCCATATTGTTAGAGATTACGTTGAGATTCGATTCTTTCGCGACCTGTACCCAATCATCAATGCGCGCTGGCGCTGGTGATTCTAGTGGGATTTTTGACTTCAGACCTTCAACATCTGAGTAACGGCCGGTGATTTCGCGTAATGCCTCGTTGGCGTTATCCAGACGATTTTGTGCAGTGATGCGGTCGGCCTCTGATTGGTCGAACTCGGCTTGCGCTTCATGGACATCGGTAATTGCGATCAGTCCAACTTCATAACGTTGTTTGGTTTGCTCGAGTTGTTGCTTGATGGCTTCCTGAGCTGCTTCGACAAAGTCCAGATTATCCATCGCTCTGAGAACGTCTAGATAGGCTTTAGCAACACGAACAATTAAATCCTGCTCTGCTGTGCGAAATTGTACTTTGGCTTGCTCAACGCGCTTTTGCGCCTGATCGTATCCAACCCAAGTAGAATAGTCATAAACGCTTTGCTGCAGTCTGACTGACCAGGTTTCGCGCAAGTTCTCATCGTCCTGTTGGAATAACAGACCTGAGGATGCCGATTTGCTGTAGTCGTAATTGAAGCTACCGGTTAGATTTGGTAACAAACGAGCCAAAGATTGATCTTCACCTTCCAGATTTGCCTCTAACTGGGCACCAGCACTGAGAAAGATAGGATCATTATCCAGCGCCTGGCGGTAGATTTCGAGTAAGTTTTCAGCCTTAATTGGCGCAGCTAAAGTAGCGGCCAAAAAACATGACGTGATGAGTGGCTTGAGTTTCATAAATTTTCCTTACTTACTAATAATTAGTTTTATACGTAACCATATCGCAAAGAGTATGGCAGGGACCTCGATGACAACTGCAATATGTGTGCCCTAACTTAAATAGTCTTTTATACTACGACTAAGAATTTCATAACCCATTGATATTAATATACAATATTAGATATCCAATGGATTTATTTTCACTCTTACCACTGCCTAACAGTATCGTCCGTGGGCAAATTAACAACTCAGTGGTTTATTTGACCGCTAAAAGTGAAATTTCTCCGCCTCCGGGGCATTGGGTATCGATGGTGTTATCAGCTCGAATAAGCCCGAGTCTTGCCAACGATCCTCACCCTGACGCTCGATTAAGACAGCTTCCATTGCAGGTGCCTTACCCAAGATACAGAACATACGTCCACCAACCTTAAGTTGTTTTTTCAGTGATTCTGGCATGATCTCCATTGAGCCTAAAATCACAATGACATCGTAAGGGGCCTGTTTAGCAAATCCCTCGGCCGGCTCATCGCAGGCAACCGTGATGTTATTCAAGTTAAGTTTGGCAAAAAAGTCAGCAGAGATATCGACATATTCCTGATAACTGTCAATTGCAATTACCTCATTTGCGAACGATGCGAGCAGTGCTGTCACGTAGCCGGTGGTCGAACCTAAGACTAAAACCTTTTCATGAGCCTGAGGCTTCACAGCCTGAAGTAATCGACCTTCCTCTTTAGGATGAAGTAGGTGTCGGCCGTCACTCAGCGGTACAGCAATATCGGCAAAAGCCAGTGCCTTGTATGCATCGGGAACAAACAGTTCCCTTGGTATTGATGACATGATGTTGAGAACATCGTCATCGAGAACATTCCAAGGTCGGATCTGTTGTTCAATCATGTTAAAACGTGCTTTTTCAATATTCATAAAACCGTCTCTCAAAACACCAGTCCGAGTTGTGTGAAGACTAGTGTGGCAGTAGCTAAATAACAAGGTGGCAAGTGTAACAGATTATGATAACGAGCCATACACACAGAGCCACTAAAATACAATTTATTTGCTCTGCTCAGTACTGTCTACATCTGGGCAATAGCAACAGCTTACGCTAATATAATTGGCCAAATAATGGTCTTCAGACAGTGATTATGACGCCGTTTGTGCGGAAAAAGTTTGTCAAACCGTTGCACTTATTAAAAATAACCTGAAAAGGGGTACCCATGACGCAATTTGCTCACAATGATTTTGAAGTAATCGCCAAGGAGCGAACGTATCAGGGCTATTTTGCCATTGACACTTATCGGATCAAGCATCGGTTATTTGCTGGCGGCTGGAGTCAGGTGTTTCAGAGAGAGTTATTTGAGCGAGGTCAGGCGGTCGCGGTCTTGCTTTATGACGCACACCGACAGCAGGTTGTACTGCAGGAACAATTTCGAATTGGTGCTCTGAATTCAGATCACAGTCCCTGGTTAATTGAAATAGTCGCCGGGATTATTGAGCCTGAGGAAAGCGCAGAGCAAGTGGCGATACGTGAGTGTGAAGAAGAGGCTGGCGTCAGGGTTAATGAGCTGGAATATATCGGTAAGTACTTTTGTACCCCCGGTGGTAGCAGTGAAACAATCAGTCTTTACTATGCCTTGGTGGATAGTAGCAACATAGGTGGCATTTTTGGTCTAGACTATGAACAAGAGGATATTCGAGTTTTTACTTTGCCACTGGCGGATATACGGGCTGCTTTAGAGAGTGGAAAAATTGAAAATGCCACCACAATCATAGCCCTGCAATGGTTGTTATTGAATCAAGATAAACTCACAGTTTAACAATCGATTATTGTTAATATACTGGCAGTTTGATTGATAAAGAAAATCCTGATTGCCGTGGTATGATGTGAACAACGTCTCGTTTTTTTGCCGCTATTAACGCCATCATAACGGGGTGATATTCGATTAATACGGAGACTTATGACACATAACAGATACCATTATCCTTTCTCTCAGTTCATGCAGCAGTGTGAGCTGAACTACAGCCTGTTATGCCGGTTGGTGAAGGATTGGAGCATTTCTGAGTGTCAGGAAATCCGCCTTGATGATGAGAGCCTAATTACCATTCAGGTCGAGGAGAGCCACAAATACACCAGTTTCTTGAAACTGAAACATGTATTCTCTGATGATCGACAAACTGTGCTAGATTTTGAGCTAAAAATCCGTTTGTACCATGACGCTCAGCAAGCAGAGGTGTTTACTGAGGATGGACGTGCAATTGAAGCGAAACTGGGTTATCCCAATCGACTCATGCAACAAACTGATGAGAAAAGTAATCTGAATCACTTCTTAGGTGATTTATTGCAACATTGCCTCCTGCGTGGTCGATTAGCGGCGGAGGTGATATGAATCAACATCACTGGGACGAGGCTCTGCTGACAATTGAGCCGCGTCAGTCTTATGCCAAGATCTTACAGATTACCGATCCACACATCTTCGCGGATGATGAGGGCTGTCTGTTAGGGTTGAACACGCGTCATAGTCTTAATGCCGTGTTGGACGATGTTCGTCAGCATCATTTAGACAGTGATTTAATTCTTGCCACCGGCGATATCAGCCAAGATCACAGCCGTGAATCATACGAGCATTTTGCTTCTGTCATGAACACCCTCGGCATTCCAGTTGCGTGGATACCCGGTAATCATGATACCGCTGAACATATGGAATCTGAATTAGCCGGTGAGCATTTTGTGAGTAACAAGCAGGTCCAGATTGGCGATTGGCATATCGTCCTGCTGGACTCCAGTGTTGAGAACGCAGTGCATGGTGAATTAGGCCGAGAGCAACTGGTATTTCTCGCAGAATGCTTGAACCACAGTCCGGCAAAATATGCCATGCCAGTATTACACCACCACCCAGTCGATATCGGCTGTGATTGGTTAGCCCCCATTGGTTTACACGATGGTCAGGCGCTGTTATCCAGCCTGTATGGATTTCCCAATGTCAGAGCGCTGCTCTGGGGCCATATTCACCAGGATTATGACGCCATGCTCAATGGTATCCGTATGCTGGCAACACCCTCGACAGCAGTGCAGTTCAAACCGGGATCGAGTGATTTCGCAGCTGGTGAGGAAAGTCCCGGTTATCGCACCTTATTACTGCATCCTGATGGAAAAATAGACACTGTAGTGCACAGAATCGACCATATTGATTTTACAGTGGATTATACGGTCAAAGGTTATTAAACTAAGGAGATTAGAAACGATTCTATTGATAAGTCATAACCATTAAGGATTTAATTTCTTTGCATGACTAATAACAACTATACCGCAGATGCTATAGAAGTACTGTCTGGTCTTGAACCGGTTCGCAAGCGACCGGGCATGTACACCGAAACAAACCGACCCAATCACCTCGCTCAGGAAGTCATCGATAACAGTGTCGATGAGGCGCTCGCCGGTCACGCTAAAAATATCACCGTCATTCTCCATGAGGATAATTCACTCGAAACCATTGATGATGGTCGAGGTATGCCGGTCGATATCCATCCAGAAGAAGGGGTGCCAGGCGTTGAAGTAATCATGACCAAACTCCACTCAGGGGGTAAGTTCTCAAACAAAAATTATCAATTCTCGGGTGGTTTACATGGGGTGGGAGTGTCAGTAGTCAATGCGTTGTCGACTCGCCTCGAAGTTCGCGTCAAGCGCAACGCCCAAGAATATTTCACCGCCTATGAAAATGGTGACAAGGTGGAAGAGTTAAAGGTTGTTGGTACGGTTGGACAGCGCAACACCGGCACCTCAATTCGCTTCTGGCCTGATGCTTCGTTCTTCGATTCTGGACGATTCTCTGTGAGCTCATTGAAACATGTGTTGCGGGCCAAAGCTGTATTATGTTCTGGACTCCGCGTACGGTTTTTCAATAATAAGAATAACGAGAAAGAAGAGTGGCTTTATGAGGATGGATTACACGACTACCTGATCACCGGTTGTGCTGGGCATCCCTGCATACCCGATGAACCATTTCTGGGCTCGAATGCGACAGAAGAGGAGGCGGTCGATTGGGGCCTGTTCTGGACCACTGAGTCACCGACCATTATTGCCGAGTCTTATGTCAATCTAATCCCGACATCGATGGGTGGAACTCATGTAAATGGCTTGCGCTCTGGTCTGCTTGAGGCAATGCGAGAATTTTGTGAATTCCGGAATCTATTACCCCGTGGAGTTAAGCTTACCGCTGATGATGTCTGGGATAAATTAAATTATGTGCTGTCGGTGAAAATCGCTGATCCGCAATTCTCTGGACAAACCAAAGAGCGGCTGTCATCACGTTCCTGTGCGGCCTTTGTATCCGGAGTCGTGAAGGATGCCTTCAGCCTGTGGCTAAATCAGCATGCAACGATCGGTGATCAGTTGGCCGAGATGGCGATCAGCAATGCTCAAAAACGTCTGAAAGCCAGCAAGAAAGTGACCCGTAAAAAGGTCACGACAGGTCCAGCCTTACCGGGCAAGCTGGCAGACTGCACGGGCGAAGATCCGCTGGCTTCAGAGCTATTTTTAGTTGAGGGAGATTCAGCGGGTGGTTCAGCTAAGCAGGCTCGCAATCGAGAAACACAGGCCATCATGCCACTGCGCGGTAAAATCTTGAATACTTGGGAAGTTGATTCAGCCCAAGTTTTGGCCTCGCAAGAGGTACACGATATTTCTGTCGCCATTGGTATCGATCCTGATTCTGATGATCTGGACAATTTACGCTACGGCAAAATCTGTATTCTCGCCGATGCAGATTCAGATGGCTTGCACATTGCAACCTTATTGTGCGCGTTATTTGTGCGCCACTTTAAACCTTTAGTCGCTGCAGGCCATGTGTTTGTCGCCATGCCGCCACTCTACCGAATTGATGTCGGCAAACGGGTTTTTTATGCCCTTGATGAGGAAGAAAAACAGAGCGTATTAGACCGCCTTGAAAAGGAAAAGATACGCGGGAAAGTAAATGTGCAACGCTTCAAAGGGCTGGGTGAGATGAACCCCATGCAACTGCGTGAAACGACCATGTCGCCGGATACCAGACGACTGGTTCGATTGACTTTAGATAACGAGGCACGGACCTTCAAACTCATGGATAAGTTACTGGCGAAGAAAAAAGCCGCAGATCGAAAGGTTTGGCTTGGTAAGAAGGGCAATCTAGCTTCGGTTTAGGTTGCCATACAAATGTTTAACGGGTAATAAAAACGTAATGACTGATCAATTTTCATTCGATATGGATGGCATAGAAGAGCGCTCACTGGCCGATTTCACCGAAGAGGCTTATCTAAACTACTCCATGTACGTCATACTGGACCGCGCATTACCTCATATTGG
>CAZLIR010000008.1:0-19577 GCA_964559635.1 uncultured Enterobacterales bacterium | reverse complement strand
ATTTATTCTAAATTATGGTTCAAACCAGAGTTAGAGTGAAATATTTACTAAATTTTCTGGAATCCAGAATCGAGAAGTCAATCTGCAGCCCTTCTATAAGTCATCGGGAGAATCTGGGAGGGCCACCATCATCTTGTCATGTTACTCATCAAACTATGGATTTTGAGTTGTTAACTTGTCAATACCTTATGGATTGGCTTGTAAAAGGTTCACAAGAGCCTGCACGTGCTCTGCTGTCTCAACACCGCGGTCAGTTAAGTAACCACCATCCACCTGAGTGATAATGCCTTTATCAAATAATCGTTCAGCAGCAGCGATAATTGCGGGAGCAGCTTCATGATGCACTTTCAATCCATGCTGTATGGAATTTAAATCGAACATATTTAACAGTTCAATTTCGGCGAGGAGTTCGGGAGTTAGCGACATCGGTTCATCCTTATTATTGCTTTGCTGTAAGATAACACGATTTTATTATTATATATGTGATTAATGACATCGCTACATTTAGCTCTGCTTAAAATATCTAACCATCCAGTCGTATAATATCTCTTCACTCAAGTTAGCCATCGATAAGTTCTGGAATTCTTCAGCGGGATCCTTGTCTTTATATGAGAACTGATATTGCAGTATTTCAGGTGTCTCATCGTGCAAAATTATGATGATACGTTTACCTGATTTAAGACAATCAATAGTCATAGCATCAGCAGGGATACCGACAGAACGCATACCTCGACTGACACCCACTACTGGATTAATGTTATCAAACGTCTTCTGAATTCGCGTATGCGCATCTGTGACATAATCCGATAACAACTCTAAATTTTTTTCAGCGACACTCATTTTTGAGGATCCTTTTCCTTGTTGCTTTAAGAATGACAAACTTGTTATTGCTTGCTTCAGTGGTACAGTTACCAAACAACCGCTTTAAAACCATGTGATACCCCAAATGACGATTCGCAACAATCCATAGCTGTCCACCACTTATTAACGCTCTCTTTGCACTTTTAAAAAGATTAAAAGCGATATCAGTGCTCACTGTACTTTGCTGATGAAAGGGTGGATTACAGAGAATTAAATCCAATGAACTGGATTCTGTATGAACTAAACCATCATCTACTCGAGTTGTGGTGTTCGCACTCGGCATATTTAGCTTAATGTTGCTTTCTGTTGATTGAATAGCCTGATAAGACTCATCACAGAAAAGCAGACTAGACTCTGGATGCAAGCGAAGGTAGGCCAATCCCAACACACCATTACCACAAGCTAAATCTGCTACGTTATTTGCCTGTGGTATGGCGGACAAATGTTCGAGAAAGAATCTTGATCCGATATCAAGTTTATCCTGACTGAACACATTAGGGGCTGAGCTCAGGGCAAGAGTGAACTCAGGAACTGTGATCTTAGTATATTTGATAGGATCAACGGTTAGGCTTTTATCAACTGCGGCTCGCCACACTCGAGCTTTCTTTACACCGGGTAAAAACTCACTTCGACCAAAATATTTTCCTAGTAAATCAAACTGGCCCTTACTCAAATGTTTATCCATGCCACTGAGTAACAGCTCACAGTCATTCGATGCCCATTGATTAAGCTTCTGCAGTAAATAAGCCAATTGCGATTTGAATTTCGGTACCCGTCCGATGATAAGGTTTGGTTTTATAGGTTGTTTAATTAACGTATCAACTTCGGTAACTATCTCAGGTGGCTCTTTATTGTTCTCTTTCACATTAAGCAATAAGGCTTCGCGGGACATCCATGAATCGAGATAACAAACAGGAGCATGAGACAATAATGGCATAGTTAATGCGCCAAAATTATCATGCAGCACACACAATTTAGTCTCATCACTGAGTCTGGTCTGAGTTTCGTTCAGTAAGTAAATATCGGCAGAGTCCCAGGCGCGAAGTTGGCTTTTACTATTATATGGATAGCGCTTAAGTGTATAGATGTCACCGCTACTCTCAAAAGAAATCTCTGACATAATTTTGACCACTTACACACCGAAAGAAATACCTAAGAGGCAGTTATTTACTCCTCTATGGTAGTACTGAGATGAATATATCACAGGCTTATCTTGATTAAGAATTCATATTACATTCTCTTAAGACCTCTGAAGCTCATATCTAAAATATATGAGCAAGAGGGTTAACTTGTCATTACCCTGTAAATTCGATGATAAAATCTGGTCTGTCAATTCTATGAAATATGCGTTAGGATTTTTTGCTGAGGAGGTTGATTGGGTTTAGCCAGCTAGCCTATCGCTTTTCCTCAAAAGCGTTACTCATGTATTCGATATATACCTTGCGTCAACGATTTAGGGATACTTATCTATGAAATATGTTTTTGTTGCATTAACTATTGTTCTTTCTACTCTCCCCTTGTCGGCTGACCGAATACGTATTGATGAGTTAGCCAATGATATTGAGGCTGATGTTATAAAGTGGCGTCATCACCTTCATCAATATCCGGAGTTATCTAACCGGGAATTCAAAACCGCAAAGTATGTTGCTGATTATTTGAAATCTTTGGGACTGGAGGTGACGACAGAAGTGGCTAAAACGGGTGTCGTCGCAATTCTTGATAGTGGCAGACCAGGTCCTGTTGTTGCGCTTCGAGCCGATATGGACGGCTTACCTGTTCTCGAGCAAAACGATCTACCTTGGCGATCTAAGGAACAGGGCGAGTATAACGGCTCTACCGTTCCTGTAATGCATGCCTGTGGCCATGATACACATATGGCTATGTTAATGGGCGCCGCATCGATCCTTACTCAGATGAAAAATGACTTAAGGGGACAGGTGAAATTTATTTTTCAGCCAGCGGAAGAAGGTGCGCCCGTAGGTGAGGAAGGCGGGGCTGAATTAATGGTCAAAGAAGGCGTGCTGAGTAATCCAGACGTTGATGCGATATTTGGTCTACATATATCCGCAAATCTTGATATCAATAAAGTGAGCTATAAGCCAGGGGGCACTATGGCCTCGGCAGATCCTTTTAAAATAATTATTAAAGGTAAACAGGCACACGGTGCCTACCCATGGAAGAGTGTCGATCCGATTGTTACCGCGGCCCAGATGATTCTTGCAGTACAAACGATTGTGAGTCGTGAACTAAAGCTCATTGATGATGGTGCCGTTATTAGTTTCGGCTCGATCCATGGCGGCACTCGTTCCAACATCATTCCCAGTCAGGTAGAACTTGTGGGAACTATTCGAACACTGAATCATGCTGCAAGAGAGCACATCTACGAAGCGATGGCGCGCAAGGTAAAGGGCATTGCCGATAGTATGCGAGCGGAAGCGGAACTGGTTCTACCTTATGGTGCTAACTACCCCATTACCTATAACGATGAGCAACTAACACAACAGATGCTTCCCACATTACAAGCAACCGCTGGAGAGCAGAACACTATTTTGGGTAAAGCTGTAACTGGAGCTGAGGATTTTTCCTTTTTTCAGGAAAAAGTACCTGGCCTGTATTTGCGAGTCGGAGGCAAACCACTAGATGTTACTGTAGAGGACTCACCGGCTCACCATACACCTGAATTCTATGTTGATGATAAAGGAATGAAACTGGGTGTGCGCCTTCTTACCAATTTAACCCTTGATTACATGGCACAATATGAGCGTTAGTCAGATCCAACGGTGATTTGCGCTCCTCGTTCCACCCCGTGGAGAGGAGCAAGCAATTCTATTGATTAACAAGTTTGAGTGCGAATTCATAAAACACACGGTCTTGATTTAGGTAGATTAACGTTAAACCGATTGTGTCATAAAATCCGTGCCCCAGAATCAACAGAGCAATATTGGTTCTGTACTTAACAAAGACAAAGAACCAAATACTACTTGCCAAAGCAACGGCGATCATCCCTGCCGTACCTTGATAATTATGAGACACGCCAAAATATATTGATAATATTAGTGCTGAGAGTAACCAGGCTTTATCTGTGTTACCCATAAACTCAGCTAAGTGTTTCATGTAGTAACCACTGAATAGGAACTCCTCGCCGAATGCAGCGAACACCCACATTATGATGAACAAAATCAAGAAACTGGCAAAATCACCTCGTATATCATCAAGAGAACTTAAGTCAATTTCGCCAAAATATATTTCCAGAAACGGTTGAATACATATATCAATGAGCACAAAGGTTAATATCGTTAGCAACAAACTTTTATAAACTGTACTGAGCGTTAACTTTTCCCCAAAACCAAACTTTGCCCAATTCCACCCACTTTTCCAGACTAAAAATAGTGCGATGAAGAGACCGAAAAAATAGCCAAAATTTCTGTCTGCTAACGATGCGATCGGAGCTAATATCATCACAATAATGACAATGTAAGGCTTCGATAAAACGTTATATAATTTATCTAACATATGTGCGACACCTGAAGTTGTGTAACTTAAAAAAGATTAAAGACGTTATTGCTTATCGGCATGCTTGGTCAACGGAAATATCAATGCTAGCCAAATGGCTGTTGCAGCAAAAGCAATCGGCAAATAGATAGCACTCATCGCTACACCCAGATTCTGCAAGGCGACAATTCCCACTGATGAGCCTCCCTTACCTGTACGGTAACCGAAGATATCAATGAATTCCTTAGCGCGATATCGAGCATCAAATCCTAATGGCACATAGAGTACTTCTTTCGCTGCTCGAAACAGTGAATAGTCAAACGCTTTGAACAAGAATAGCGCGACGCCGACAGTCCATATTGTTGGCTCAATCACAGCAATGGTAATTGCGATCAGGTGGATGGTGGGCATTAATATATGCACGAGTCGCAGTGATACCAGGGACATAAATATAGGGATCAACACGAACTGTAGTAAGAGCACGCTGCTATTCAAGGTACCCCAGAATCTGCCCTGAAAAGCAGTCTCTTCATCAGCTCTACCAGCAAACTCAATGGATAACAAACCCTGAAACTTGAAATCCAACACAGCCGCAACCAACTGTGATAACAATACGATTATTAATAGATAGGTGAGGGTTTTGTTCTGTTTAATAACACCCCATCCCATCTGCCCTTGCTTGGCAACTTGCTCCGGTAACTCAGGATCACCAAACCGGCGATAAGCAAAATTTGAAATCAAAGCTGCTGGGATCAGTGTTAGAGCAGCAATGAGTAGCATCGCTTCAGTACCCCAACTGGTAGCGGTCGCTCCGACGAGCAATCCTCCAGCAGCTCCGCCGAGTCCTGCGAGTCCAGTTATCGGCCCATTAAGTTTTTTAGCACCATCAGCATCTAAGTTCGAGTTAATATAACTCCAGTACTGCTCGATTAATAATACGATGTAGAACTCTTTGAGTAAGAACAACACCGGCGTAATTTCTTTGAAGCCACTAATCACAGCAAGATAACAACAAAAGATTAAGAAGCCAGAACCCAAGGTTGTCACCAACAGTGTCTTTCTAGGTCCAAGCGCGCTCAGAATACGCGCATATATGGCAATCCCCCCAAGGACCACTAAGGGCATGACCGCCATCACTAGTGGTAGGTTTTCAGCACCGTATGCATTTTTGAACAATACTGTGGATGCAGAACGGATAAATTCATAGCCTGCCAGAGTAAACATAGCGGCGCATGCCATCATCGCTGCCACTTGAATTTGATATTTCATGTTCTCGGCCTTCACCTTGCACCTTTCTTATAGTTCTCGAACAGATTACCTACCTGCGCCTAAGTCTGACAGATTATAACAGTACTATTTATTATAGTGTCTTGAATTCATTGCTCGTTCTGCTAGATTGAATTCAACACAGGAGAATACAATGACAAAAATAATTTCAAAATGGCTATCCCTTATCTCACTTTTGGCTGTAGTTGGTTGTAATGATCAACCGTCGACCCAAACAGAGACTGAAGTAGCTCAGCAAGCCCCTGAAGCTACCACAGAATCGACATTCGAAACATACAGTGCTGAAATGTTTTTTGAAACGACCAGTTTCAGAGCTGCTAGTGTGACAGGTTTTGCCTACAGTAGTGATAATAAAAACCTACTGATTTCGAGTGATGAATCAGGCGTCTTTAATGCTTATCAGTTGAATATTGAAAGTGCTGAACGCACACAGCTGACCAACTCTACGACATCGGCTATCTATGCCGTCAGTTATTTTCCAAACGATGATCGCATTCTTTACACAGCTGATAACGGTGGTGATGAATTAAATCATGTCTGGGTACGTGAAGTAGATGGTTCGGTGAAGGACCTGACCGCGACTGAGAACACGAAAGCGTCTTTCTTGGGTTGGTCTGGAGACAACTCTCGCTTTTATGTCTTAACCAATGAACGCGATGCGAAAGCATTTGACCTATATGCCTACAACACCTCAGATTATCAACGACAGATGATTTTTGAAAACTCTGATGCACTCGATATTTCAGAGATTAGCGATGATGGTAAGTGGCTAGCCCTAACTAAGGCTCGCACCACAGCAGATTCCAACGTTTATCTGAAAGACTTAACCTCTCAAGAAGAGGCTAAACTAATCACAGAGCATACCGGTAATATTAGTTATGGTGTCTATGCATTCACCCCGGACAGTCAGCAGTTAATTATTGCTACCGATGAACACGGGGAATTTAGTGAAGCCTGGGCTTATGATATCGCAAGTGGAGAGAAGTCAGCTTATGTCAAAGCCGACTGGGATGTTAGTTTTGTTGGCTTCTCACATACCGGTCAATACCTTTACTCTTCAATCAATCAAGATGCAGAAACGAAAGTTACCGTTAAGGATTTAGCTACTGGCAAGGCCATTGAGATGCCGCCTTTGCCTCCTGGCAATGTGTTGAGTGTGCGTTTCTCTAAAGATGATTCAAAGATGAGTTTTCTTTTAAATGGCGATACTAGTCCGAGTGATTTTTATGCCATGACAATGGGTAGTGAAGCCAAACGGCTGACCAGCGCCCTAAATCCGAAAATTAACCAAGACAATTTGGTTGATGCTGAGGTGGTTCGCTATGAGAGTTTCGATGGTTTAAAAATTCCATCGATTTTATATAAGCCAAAACAGGCAAGCGCACTGAATAAAGTGCCTGCTCTGGTATTTGTTCATGGTGGTCCTGGAGGTCAGACTCGCAAGGGTTATCGCGCCATGATGCAGCACCTTGTGAATCAAGGTTATGCCATTCTGGGTGCTAATAATCGTGGTTCATCTGGTTATGGCAAAACCTTCTATAACATGGATAACAAGGCTCATGGTGAAGGCGATTTACAGGATATTGTCTGGGGTAGAAAATATCTTGAATCTCTAGACTGGGTGGATGAAAACCGAATCGGTATTATTGGCGGTTCTTATGGTGGTTTTATGGTTGCTGCCGCCCTGGCATTCGAACCAGATGTGTTTGATGTAGGTATTAATATCTTTGGCGTGACTAACTGGGTTCGTACCCTGAAGTCTATTCCACCCTGGTGGGAATCTTTCCGTGAAGCTCTCTATGACGAAATGGGTGATCCAGCGACCGATGAAGAACGTCACCGTCGGATATCACCCCTATTCCATGCCAAGAATATTGTTAAGCCTTTGCTTGTGGTTCAAGGCGCTAATGACCCCAGAGTACTGCAAGTTGAGAGTGACGAGCTGGTAGATGCCGTACGTAACAATGGTGTTGATGTAGAGTATGTACTCTTCCCTGATGAAGGGCATGGATTCAGAAAGAAGGAAAATCGTATTACTGCCTCAAAGGCATATGTCGAATTTCTGAATACCTACCTTAAAGGACCAGTTGAATAGTCCTGTAAACGAAAAAGGCAAGCCAGCAGTTTTGAAGTCGGCTTTGGTGAGCGCATTGAACCCTTTTTCAATCAGGTTCTGTATTTCAGGTTTGAGCGGCGTATCAGACATTATGACTTATTATTATCCTTGTTCTGACGATTACACAGGCTGAGTTTAGCGCATATTAAAGTGATGTCATAATTCGCATCCTGTCAACAATAGTGACATTGACAGGATTGCGAGACACGATCACTTAGTTTAAAGCTACTTTATCAAACAGCTGATTAAATTTTTCCAATCCTTCAGAGAGGATATCGTCAGTCATTGTTAATGGCGGTAAAAATCGAATCACATTACCATAGTAACCACAGGATAACAGAATCAGACCATGCTCGATTGCAGCACCGATTATCTTCTGGGTGAGTTCTGTATTGGGCTTTAGTGAATCACCATCCTGAACAAGCTCCATGGCTATCATAGCGCCCTGATTACGAATGTCTCCGATGAGCTCAGGATACTTTTCCTTCAAATGCGTTAGATTTGTGTGGAACCTATCACCGATATGTCGTGCTGCAGCACAAAGGTTGTCTCTATCAATCACATCCAGCACTGCCAACGCTGCCGCACAAGCCACCGGTGAGCCAGCATAAGTCCCCCCCAAACCTCCCGGTAAAGGAGCATCCATGATCTCTGATTTACCGACCACAGCTGCGAGTGGGTAACCACCTGCGATACCTTTGGCCATGGTAATCAAATCCGGCTCAACGCTCGAGCGCTCGAAGTTGAACATATTCCCCGTGCGGGCGAAGCCAGTTTGAATTTCATCGGCAATCAAAACAATGCCGTATTTATCACACAATTCTCTGAGCGCTAGTAAAAATTCAGTGGGTGCAATATAGAATCCCCCTTCCCCCTGAACCGGCTCAATAATTATTGCCGCCACATCAGTTGGTGCAATATCAACCTTAAACAGAGTTTCCAGCGCATGCAAAGAGTCAGCAACTGATACGCCATGATACTCAATCGGATAAGGAACGTGATAAATCTCACCAGGGAACGGACCAAACAGGTTCTTGTAGGGTGTTATTTTTCCGGTAAGTCCCATGGTCAGGTTCGTGCGGCCATGAAACCCGCCATTAAAGGCAATCACACCGCGACGACCCGTCGCAGCTCGAGCGATTTTTATACAGTTTTCAACGGCCTCAGCACCCGTGGTGACGAACATCGCTTTCTTTTCACTATCACCCGGTGCAATTTCTGTCAGTTTCTCTGCCAATGCTACAGCCGACTCATAAGGATTAACCATGACACAGGTATGTGAAAAATTCTCTACCTGGGCCTTTACCGCTGCCACAATGTCTGGATGACTATGGCCAGTGTTACAAACAGCGATACCGACACCAAAATCGATATAGCGGTTATCTTCGACATCCCAAACTTCTGCATTTTTTGCTTCTTTTATATAGACCGGATATACATTACCCTGCCCTCGGGCGATGGCCTTTACTTTTCGCTGCTGCAAATCGGCGTTGGTTGTGTTCTTTGCGTCTGTTATTAAAGCCATGTTGTTCATCGGTCAATACCTCCCATGCACAAATATTTAATTGTTAGATAATCATCCAGTCCATATTTTGAGCCTTCACGGCCATTACCCGATTGTTTAACCCCACCAAACGGTGCCGTGGCATTGGACAAGATTGCCTCGTTAATTCCAACCATTCCGTACTCTAACGCTTCTGCAATTCGCCAGATTCGGCCAATATCTCGAGAATAAAAATATGCTGCCAGACCATATTCTGTGTCGTTAGCGTAGCCAATCACCTCCTGTTCAGAATCGAATGCGATAATGGCTGAGACTGGCCCGAAGATTTCATTTTTCGCAACGGCCATATCATTAGTAACACCCGACAGAATCGTTGGCTCGTAGAAATTACGCCCATTCGGCAGACCTTTACCCCCGACTTCCAGTGTCGCGCCCTGCTCAATTGAAGTCTGTACCAGCGCATTCACGTCATTCACCGCTGATTCATTAATTAATGGGCCAATTTCGGTGCCACTGACTGTACCGTCACCCACTTTCAATTCCCTGACAGCTACTGTCAGCTTGTCACTAAATTCCTTGAGGACCGAGCGTTGGACGAAAATTCGGTTGGTACACACACAGGTCTGACCAGCATTACGATATTTTGATGCAATGGCACCTGCTACCGCAGCATCAATGTCGGCATCATCAAACACAATGAAAGGTGCGTTACCCCCCAATTCCATGGATACACGCTTAACCGTTGAAGCGCACTGAGCGATCAGCTTCTTGCCCACTGCTGTCGAGCCGGTGAAGGTAAATTTGGCGATGTCGTTGTGCGTAGTAAGCACCTTACCCATCGCCTGTGAGTCTTTACCAGTAATCACGTTAAAAACACCCGCAGGAATACCGGCCTGTACTGCTAGTTCTGCCATAGCCAGTGCCGATAATGGTGTTTCACTGGCAGGTCTGACCACAAAGGTACAGCCTGCAGCCAAGGCGGCCGCTGCCTTTCGGGCTATCATGGCATTGGGGAAATTCCAGGGTGTAATGGCCGCAACCACACCCACGGGCTGCTTGGTAATTACGATACGCTTATCGTTCGAGGGTGCAGGAATGGTGTCACCATAAACACGTTTAGCTTCTTCAGCAAACCATTCAAGATAGGCCGCACCGTAGAGTATTTCGCCAGTCGCCTCGGGAAGGGGCTTACCCTGTTCTAGCGTCAATATCATGGCTAAATCGTCTTTGTGTTCAATTAACAAATCAAACCATTTCTTAAGTAGTTTTGAACGCTCGTTAGCCGACATACCTGACCATAACGGGAAAGCCTTCTTTGCTGCGGCAACGGCCTGGTTGGCGATATCGGCTCCACCATCAGCCACCTCTGCGATAACAGCTCCATCAACTGGGTTAAGCACCGGAAATGTTGTCTCTGAAGTCACCCATTGGCCATTGATATGCTGGCCGGTGAATATAAGTTGTTTATACGTCGTCTGATTCATAATTCATCAATAGCAATCTTAAAGTCACTATTGAATAACAAATCATTACTTGGTTAAATATTAAACATTAAATGTATAGTTTGATAGGTATCAAACAATGTTGAATCTGAGTTTGATGGGTAAACCCGTTACAGATTATGACCTTAGGTTACTGAGAATCTTTATCGGTGTAGTTAACAATAATGGTTACACCGCAGCGGAAAGTGAGCTGGGCATTACTCGCTCGACCATTAGTGTTCATATGACTTCATTGGAAACCCGTATGAATCTGCGTTTATGTGACAGGGGGCGAGGTGGCTTTAAATTAACTGAAGAAGGCCAGCAGGTGTATAACGCTGCTTTAAAGCTGTTTGAAGCCCATAATGAGTTTTCCTATCTGGTGCAATCCATGAGCAAAGAGCTCAGTGGTGAAATTGTAATTCTGTGTTCTGATCAACTGGATAATGCCAAATTGAATAAGTTGGCCGCTGTGGTTGATAAGATCAATGCTGTAGCACCCAATCTGCATTTGGTTTTTGATGGGGATACCTTACAGAATATCGAAAAAGCGATACTGTCAGATCAGGTGCATGCTGGTATTTTACCTCCTTACAAACCAGTCGAGGGATTAGAGTATCAGGACTTATTCGATGAACCCATGTATCTTTGTTGTGGCAAATCACATCCGCTCTATTCAGATAAAGAAAAACTGACTATTGATAAATTGTCGACATATCCGGCAATTCATCCAGGACTCAATATCGATACCCAAGGAAGAAAGCAGTTACACAAACTAAACTTACTCGCCAAAGCCTATCAGTTTGATACCCGAAGAGCGTTGGTGTTGTCCGGTAGATACATTGGTTACTTTCCGGAAAGTTATATCGATGATGAATTGAAAGTGCTTAACAAAGAAAAAATGAAATATCGTTTTAAATTGTCTCTTGCCTATAAAAGAACGCCGAAAGAAAGAAGGAAGATTCGTCTGATAAAGAAATCATTCTCTGACATCTTTGCGCCTAGTATTTGAGTGACTGACAAGTTAAGTTTTGTCATTCTAACACTGTCAGGATCGACCACTAAAATCTCTAGTGTTCCTACCGCGCTTTGTTGAATGTATGGATGAATCACACTAAGCTGAAAACAAATCAGTTAGCACAATCAACGAGGATGTTTATGTCTTTAACTGCCAACATCAAATATTTAAGACGAACTTTCAGCGTAATAACTCTTTCATTGCTTACCCAGTTGCCGGCATATGCAGAAGATAATGATGTCAGGCCCAGAGCAAGAGATATTGGTCTGGTGGTTGGAACAATGAATACTGGCAAACACAATGCAATCACTGATGTTGATGGTGTTCTGGTAGGACATGCAACTGTCATACATGAGCCGAATATACATACTGGTGTTACGGCAATTATCCCAGCACCGGGGAATCTGTATAAAAATCCTATACCTGCCTGGGTTCATGCCGGTAATGGCTATGGAAAATCTGTGGGCCTGAGTCAATTAGTCGAGTTTGGTGAAATTGAAACACCCATACTGCTTACTTGCACACTTTGTGTCTGGACTGCTGCGGATGCTATGGTCAAATACCTCCTTGCTCAACCGGGTGAAACAGAGCATACCGTCAACCCGATCGTGGGTGAAACCAATGACAGTATCGTTAATGATATGTGGTCTGATCCTATTCAGGGTAAACATGTCATCAAAGCCCTTGAGTCGGCCAAATCAGGACCGGTTGAGGAAGGCAGTGTAGGTGCTGGCACCGGAACACAGACCTACCATTGGAAGGGAGGCATTGGTACAAGCTCAAGAGTACTGCCCGATTCTCTCGGGGGCTATACAGTGGGTGTGCTTGTGCAGAGTAATTTACTTGCTGGAGCAACGCTTACAATGAATGGCGCACCCGTTGGCAGGGCATTAAATAAATATGCTTATAAACAAGAATTAGAAACAAATCAGACGTCAGATGAGCAGGTCAGGGGTGGCTCTATCATGATTATTGTGGCTACAGACGCACCGCTAGATTCACGAAATCTAGATCGATTGGCAAGCCGCGCTATGATGGGATTGGCAAAAACCGGCTCTGTAGCAGAGAATGACTCGGGTGATTATGTCATTGCTTTTTCTACTTCAGATTTAGTAAGAAGGACTCGCAGTCATGATAAACCCTGGCCGACTAAAGCATTACTTCCGTCTTCAATGTCACCACTTTTTACCGCGACAGTAGAGGCAACTGAGGAGGCTATCTATAATGCTCTCTTAAAAGCCACAACGGTAGAGGGTAGAGGGAATCGGCTTGACGCGATCCCAATTGACGAAACAATTAAAATTCTTAAAGAATATAATGCCCTTAATTGGGATAAGTTGCTGCCACCCGGCAATCAAACTGTGAGATAAACGAGGGAGAAGAGCGGTGTTTTTTAAACAGCTATCAAGAATCAAGTTCGGTACAAAAGCCGCCATATTACTTTGCACTCTTGTTTCAGTGAGTACAGTAACAGCAAGTGACAAAAGCGATGATAAAAGCCCTCTAGAAGAAAGCCGTAAACAGTTTAATGAATATACACCAGAGGCTTTTGATTTAGGCGGAGAACTAAGTCGCTATTTATGGAAAAACTTCGCCGCATTCTATCCACATGCAGAAATTTCAAGAACTGGGCCTATCCGAGCACTACCAGAAAATTTACGCTCAGATGTTGCAGCATATCGGATAAATTCCGATCTGGGTGAGCTTAGCTTTGATCAATATGTTAAGACTGAAACTCATATTGATGCTGTGATTGTGTTACATGATGGCGAGGTAGTTTATGAAGCCTATCCAGATTTAAAACCTTACCAGAAACATCTGGCCTGGTCTGTGACCAAAGTATTCGTTTCCACTGCATTGGCCATATTAGAGCATCAGGGTAAGGTTAATATGTCATTGCCCGTAGAGCATTACTTGCCTGAGTTGAAAAACACAGCATGGATGGGCACCAGTGTGCAGAACATCGTGAATATGGCCTCAGGTATGGACTGTCTGGATTCCGATGGTTACCAAAATACGACGACCTGTATTTATCAGTATGAAGAAAGCTTAGGGATCACAGCTAGAAAAAACAAACCTGTAACAACACTCGAGCATATCAAACAGGTAAAAAGACGTGCTCCTCAGGGCACGATCAATGAATATGTGTCAATCAATACTTATGTTGTAGGTATGGTAATCGAGAGCGTTACTGAGAAGCCGCTGTGGCTCGCGATGCAGGATTTAATCTGGTCGAATATTGGCGCCGAGGCCGATGCTTTATTTACTATAAGCCCGCAAGGTAATGCTTACACATCGGCAGGTTTAAATGCCAGACTCAGAGATATTGCCCGTTTTGGTGAGCTATTTACATCTGAGCAAGGCATCAAAGTTATTGGTAAAGCGCACCTAGCCGACTTAAAGTCCGGTAATATCATCCAGTTTAACAACAAACAAAAGCAATCCTATACAGATTCATTTGGTAACGACTTGCCCACTCATGCAGCTTGGCAATGGGATCATATTTGGCCTGATGGTGACATGTACAAGAGTGGATATTCCGGGCAAGGAATTTTCGTTTCGCCTGAACGCAAACTCGTCATTGCATTCTTCGGGACTCATGGTAAAGATTGGAAAGAACATCAACTAAATGCAATCTC
Source organism: uncultured Enterobacterales bacterium (assembly GCA_964559635.1). Lineage (GTDB taxonomy): Bacteria > Pseudomonadota > Gammaproteobacteria > Enterobacterales > CAXRAF01. Next base: position 5,179 of record CAZLIR010000008.1, on the reverse strand, counting down.
GCGTCAGCTTTCGCGCTCCGGTTTGTTTTCCAGTGACTGAGAAGTGAACTTCTCAGCATTCCCACTTCTAGTCAGAGCTCATCCCAAAGAGCATGAGTTTGTTATCAGTTTAGCAAGCTGACCACCAAGTCTCCCCAGACTTGAGAGCGGAATACGGTATAGAAACATGTTGTCATGAGAGCAAATAGTCCAATCGATAATGCTGTACTCCAGTGAATACGACGGTCGGTCCTCCAGTCGTAAATCATCATTGTTAGATAGATACATGAAATAACCACAAACATGGAGTAACTAGGAAACTCGAGTATATGAATGATTCGATTTAGCCCTTCCGGCATCATCTGGATAGCTGCTGCGAGCATGAAACGCTTATGATGCACAGGGGTTTTAACATTCAGAACACCGAGAATATAAAGACCAGCAAAGATAAACCACTGCAGAAATGTACCACCTATCAGACCTCCAGCACGCACCCGTGCAACAGGATCCTCAGCGTTAAATATGCCAAATCCGGAGAGACGATCATATAGGTCAAGTGCCATGATCGCACCGGAAATTACAATGGCTACGACCAGTATTGCACTCACTTTACCCCAGAGCATATGTGACTGAATTTTGCCAGATCGTGTCAGTCGTAACTGATTGAGCAAAAGTAAATACCATGCGGCACTAAAACCGCCATGCAAACCAATCCACAAAGTAACCCGACTAAGATTGTCAGGATTGACCACCCAGTTAAGAGTGAATCCGCCAAAGACTACGAGCGTAATGAGTGATGCGATAGCCAGAAAAAAAGATGAATCATGGGAGACTGACTGTGGGCTGGTAGACATGGATATCCTCAAATGTGAGTGTTATTTAAAGTGCAACGGATAATATGATCTTGAGAATGTGTTGACAACAGCATGGTGGAGAATATCTCACAAGCTTGTATGAATTGAGAATGAGCGTATAATCCACACCCCACTGGAGCCGGACCTATGTGCTGACTCAAATCATCACGGAGTCTGCCATGCAACCCCCAAAGAATTTCACTGAACTCGGCTTACCTGAAGTAGTCCTCAAGTCGATCGAGCGGGTGGGATATGAAACCCCTTCACCGATTCAAGCCGAGATAATTCCTCATGTATTATCAGGTATAGATGTCATAGGCCAGGCTCAAACCGGTACTGGCAAAACTGCGGCGTTTGCGCTTCCTATTCTGGCTCAAATTGATTCTGGTAATCAGTTACCTCAAGTGTTGGTGTTGACGCCTACCAGAGAGCTGGCAATTCAGGTAGCTGAAGCGTTTCAGAACTATGCCTATACAATAAAGAACATTCGGGTATTACCCATTTATGGTGGTCAGGATTATCGTAGTCAGTTAAAGAAACTGAAGCGCCAGCCGCAAGTAATCATTGGCACACCCGGTCGTGTGATGGATCATATGCGCCGTGGCTCACTGGATTTATCCGGGCTGAAGCACTTGGTGCTCGATGAGGCAGACGAGATGCTTCGTATGGGATTCATCGAGGATGTTGAGTGGATTCTGTCACATGTGCCAAGCGAACGTCAGATCGCCCTATTCTCGGCGACCATGCCCAAGCCCATACATAAAATAGCAAAGACCTATCTCAATAATCCGGCTGAGGTGAAGATACAAGTCAAGACCACGACTGCTGATACCATCGATCAGAAATATTGGGTAGTACGGGGTATTCATAAACTCGACGCCTTAACGCGCATGTTAGAAGGTATGGAATATGATGGCATTATCATATTTGTGCGCACCAAATCAGCAACCATGGAGCTTGCCGACAAACTCCAGGCACGGGGTTATTCTGCAGCCGCAATCAATGGTGACATGTCTCAAGGCAGTCGCGAGGCAACTGTCGATAAACTTAAGAAATCTAAAATCGATATTCTAATTGCAACCGATGTTGCCGCTCGCGGTCTCGATGTCGAGCGCATTAGTCACGTTATCAATTATGATATTCCATATGACACAGAGTCTTATGTGCACCGTATTGGTCGCACAGGAAGAGCTGGTCGTACAGGTCATGCCATACTCTTTGTCGCACCACGAGAGCGACGGCTTTTGCACGCAATTGAGAAAGCAACCAAAAGCACTATTAAGGCAATGCAACTACCAACGGTAGAGGACTTGAATTCTCGTCGTGTGCAACGCTTTGAGGAAAAAATCAATAATGCACTGAATGACGATCTTAGTAGTTACCGACAACTTATTGAGTCATTTATTGAAAAATCTGATCGTAACCCACTAGATGTTGCTGCAGCATTAGCATTAATCAACCAAGGTGACGAACCACTCTTTCTCAACGAGGCGAAACAGCAGGATAAAGTTGGTTTTGATAACCATGATAATCGAGATAAACCTAGCAGGAAGCAATCTCGCAAAGAAACCATTGAGAATATTCCAATGGCCAACTATCGAATCGATGTTGGTAAAGATAATGACGTTAAACCTGGTAACATTATTGGTGCGATTGCCAATGAAGCCGGCCTAGATAGCCGCTATATTGGACGCGTGGAAATTTTTCAGAATCACTCTGTGATCAGCATGCCAGACGAGATGCCCAAAGCAATCTACAAGCACCTTAAAAATGTGTATGTCTGTGGTAAAAAGATGAACCTGACCCTCTTGAGTGACTCAAGTACTAAACCGCGAAAGAGCGGCAAGCCGAAACCACGAAAAGCTAAAAAGAAAACGAAGAATCGCAAGCATAAAAAGACTTAGCTGACTTGTTTAGCCACTGGCATTAGTCCACCACACAAATATAGGTAATTTTGTCGTCATCTCTTAGCTGTTTCAAGTATGCTAAATTGGCATCAATCTCATTCAGGGTCGTCTGGAACAGCTCCTCACTAGGATAGGATCTAGAATATAGTTTTATAAAGGGTCGTACATCATTATTTAGAGACTCATAGCGGTTTGCATCAGAAAAATGCACATCGCCAAAACAGTATTGCTGAGCCTGATCGAGCAGCACTCTATAACGCGCAACATCGTCTCTGATAACAGTGGTAATCTGAGTGAGTAGTTCAGAATCAACGACCGGTGGTTCATATCCATTTTGAAACATATCATAAAAATAATCCATGCCACATTCTATATAATCTACCGGGGGTATGTTGTCATTGAAGAATCTATCTGCCCCTAAACGCGTGGTTAAGGTAGGACTATAAGCCATATACTCTTTCAGAGCCTGATCATGAAATTTATAGTATGTGTCTTCATATTCGTTTGTGTCGGGTGGAATATCAGCCCAAATATCCATGCTCGCATTCTGACCAACCTCTTTTAGATAATCTCTAATTGCGTCACTAAAGCAACCATCAGTACGATTAATAAAGGGTCTACACTTACCTAGCTCGGCATCTTTTGCGTTAGCTAAGTGACTATTAAGGCCTTCACCTACATTGCAAACTGGAGCTGGTGGCGCATTTTGCACTCTTTCTTCAAATTCCTGATCTATCAAACCAAGAAAGGGCACGGTAAATGTTTTTGTTACTTGTTGTAACCTAACAAGTAGAAAACTTAATTCCTCTGGCGTTACCGCTCCGATTCCAGTCGCTGTGATACCCGTAATAATCTTCAAGACGGTATTGATTTGATCCTTAACAGGTACCACGCCTAACTTCTTTAATTCAACTGACATGCCCTCAAGTTCTTCTACGATACTAACTGCTATGTCATAGTCAGATAGCTCACTCAGATCTACACGTACCTCAATATTATCAGTATTGGTTAACTGACTTTTACTAACTGCTGATAGCTGCTCGGTTGAAACGGTTGTGCCACATAGATCAGGGATTTCAGTAGAACCCAACACTTTCTCTCCAGTTGCATCCAGTACAGTTATCAAGGCAGGAAAACCCGCTGGAGCATTATTAAATTGAATAAATCCCACCCAGTATGGGTCTGGCTGAAAATATATTTTTCGATTGATACTCGGAGAGGTAGATACAAGTAACTGTAGCTGCAAATTAGCTCTCTGTGCTTCAGAGAGGGGCATGCCGTTTAGTTCATCAACCACAGTAATCGGTGAGGTTGTACATGTCTCTCCAAATCGCCAGTCAAGATTAAAGTACGTCAAATGGTCGACTTTATAAGAGACATCATATGCAAAATCATCGGTATCCAAATCCTCAATAATGCCCTGTTGTTCGAATTTCCATATCCCAGTATCTTCGCTGTAAGTCCAAATTGGAATCTCGCTACCCACAGCGATAACGTTTCCAAGAGGATCTGTAGTGGCTGGGTTTATCTGAAAAGCAATTTCTATGTCGTTAGAAAATCGTTTCACCTTGTTGCCTTCGACGTCTTCTATGATGATCGCAGCAAAGCCTGCAGACTTAAAGTCGATTTGTTGCGTTCCTGTTTGTTCTACACCATCAATCCAAAAACCGTCGACATCTGCTAGTGCTGATAATCCACCTGGGTAGGCATCCAATGCTTCTGAGGAAAATGGATTAAAGCTAGCGATCTTAATGATTGCTCCATTGATAAGCTCACCCTCTTCATCATACATGGTGGTGCCTTCTGGAATAGAAACACTAACTCCAATATTAAAAAAGTCTTGTTCAGCACTTACATTTAATTCCCCAACAGTAACCCCATCAACAACATAGGCCTCAATGTTTTTAGTAACTACTTTCACACCAGGTGTATCCGTACCCTGTTGTTCAGCCACCATTTTTATGTGTAATTGGTAGTACTTCTGGTCTTCTGTAAGTATCAGTGATGCGCCCGTGTCAAAGTATCCTTCGGCTTTAACTAGAATGTTAAGGTTTTGATTCTGTTCTGGTGGATTTATAAGATAAAGTGTCGTTGTCTTGAACATGCCGTCCAAACTCAAATTGCTAATGGTCACCTCAGCACCCTCATCGGGTCGCCAAAGATCAGCGCCAGAAAAGCTCAGCTCGACATCTTCGGGGATAATAAATGTATTATTATCGACATTGGAAACGGTAAGGAGTATGGCATATTCCTTTGAACCTTCCACAGGCTCTACAGGATCTTCACTTACCTCGGGGACATCCGGGACCTCAATAGTATAATCTTCATCATGGCAACTAACTAAATAGATAGTGAGAAGAAAAGACACCACAAAAATTTGAAATAAAGACTTCATAACCGCCATACCCTCCAAATAAACCGAAGAATGCGACCATAAAC
>CAZLIR010000007.1:3634-19922 GCA_964559635.1 uncultured Enterobacterales bacterium | reverse complement strand
CTCTGATTAAGTCTAGGTGATAAATAATCATTGGCAACGCCTAAGATGTTACATTTTAATAATTAACTGATAATCACAGGTGAATCTTAATTTTATTCAGTAGAGATGTCTGGAAGATGGCAAAGCAGAATTTTATTCTTTATATTTTGCTTTAACTTAATTTTTTATTTAATATTTTCTTTATTAACTAATATTGTTATTTAAATGAGACCTTCATGTTAAAATCATCAACTGTAGAACTAGATAGTACTGACAAGGCCATTCTTAATCTGTTACAAAATGATGGCAGAATTACGAATAATGAGTTGGCTAAAAAAGTTCATCTCTCGCCACCGGCGACACTCGCCAGAGTGAAGCGACTCGAGCAGGATGGTTACATCAACCGATATGTCTCCATCTTAAACCGAGAAAAAACCGGTCACGATACTATCTGCTTTATCTCGGTGAGTTTAGAGCTACATCAACCAGACAAGTTACGACAGTTCTTCGAAGCGGTCAGACAAATTCCGCAAGTGCAAGAATGTCACCACTTAACGGGGCAGTCCGATTATCTGCTTAAGGTGGTTCTCAAAAATAACCGGGAAATGGAAGATTTTATTTCCAACACACTACTACCTATGCCCGGAATGTCACGTGTGCAAACGAGTGTGGTACTAAAGGAAATTAAATCGAGTACAGCTATCCCACTGTGACGGTTGATGGTGGGATCGAGGGTATATTATGAAGTATCGATCAGACCATTTTGAAACCAACACAATCCATGCCGGGAAAATCCGCGATCAACAATTCGGCGCATTAACCTCACCAATCTATCAGACATCTACATTTACCTTTGATACGGTTGGACAAGGTAGTCGTCGCTTTGAGGGGGAGGAATCTGGATATATTTATGGCCGCCTCGGGAATCCAACATTAACTCAGTTGGAACAAAAGATGGCGGTATTAGAACAAACAGATGACGCTGCCGTATTCGGCTCAGGTATGGGCGCTATTAGTTCAACTTTGCTGGCTAACTTAAAAGCGGGTGACCACTTGCTCACAACTAAGGCACTCTATGGTTGTAGTTTCGCCTTATTCAGTCATCTATTTCCGCAGTTGGGAATCGAGGTGAGTTTTGTCGATTTTGATAAGCAACAAACTATCACCGAAGCTATTCAAGCAAACACAAAAGTTATCTATTTTGAAACACCGATCAATCCAAACCTTGACGTGATTGATATTGCCATGGTGGTTCGAGTCGCCAAGCGACACAAGCTCATCACTGTGGTTGATAATACCTTTATGTCACCGGCGCTGCAGACACCATCAGAACTGGGTGTTGACCTGATTATTCATAGCGCGACAAAATATCTCAATGGCCACGGTGATGTGGTTGCCGGCATTTGCTGCGGCTCACAGGAACAAATCGAAAAAATTAAGTTGACGACACTGAAAGACATGGGTGCAACTTTGAGCCCGAACGATGCCTGGCTGATCCTCCGCGGTCTTAAAACACTTCATCTGAGGGTCGAACGCCACAATCAGAATGCTCAGCATGTAGCAGAATACCTACAGCAACATCGACATGTGCGTCAGGTGTATTATCCGGGCCTGCCATCGCATTCTGGATTTAAATATATCGGCACCCAAATGAAAGGTGCTGGCGGTGTGATTGCATTTGAATTAACCGGTAGCAAACAACAAGCCGTTGAATTCATGAATGCGCTTAAGATGTGTATTATCGCAGTCAGTCTCGGTGATGCTGAAACCCTGATCCAACATCCCGCCACCATGACTCATTCAACCTACACTGATGAGGAGCGAGAAGCCGCAGGCATTACCGATACACTGATCCGAATTGCCGTTGGCCTCGAGCATGTTGATGATATCGTTAATGACCTTGAGCAAGCACTAAATATTGCCTTCGAAGAAAAACTGAGCGACTTTTCAATTCCGGCCTGACGCTTTGGCTCAGACCATACTTGCTAAAGTATTGATGAAGCGCTGCATTTGAGTTGGTGTGCCCAGGGACAGGCGATTCCAGCCATAACCGAGGTTCATATCGCGCCCGACACGGATCCCCTCTGCAAGCATGGCTCTCTGATAGGCTTTTAATTCCATCGTGATCTCATGAATCAGGAAATTGCCCTGTGAAGGAATGTACTTCAGACCCAAATTTGTGAGTCCTTCCTGAGTTATCTTTTTCGCTTGTTCATTACTCTGTAATGACGCCTTCTGAAATGCCTCGTCTTTTAATGAGGCCCTGCCCGCCTGTATGGCTGGTACATTCACAGACCAGCCTGAGTAATGACGCCTGATCTCTTTAATCACAGACTGACTACCTAGTCCATAGCCCAGCCGCATCCCCGCCATGGCATACATTTTCGAAAAGGTACGAGCAACGATGAGATTCTCATAGCCGTCATTGATTAACTGTGTACAGCTCTGATAACTGGGCTCCGTCACTAACTCATGGTATGCCTCATCGATAATAAAAAATACATTATCAGGTGCTCGCTTAACCCAGGCGGCAATATCCTTGTAAGGTGATAAGACACCTGTGGGGTTGTTTGGCGTAACGATGTACACCACCACCGGTCCTTTAACCGCTAAACTGGCTTTCTCCATACCAGACAAGTCAGCGACAAAGTTCTCAAGCATGGGCACTTTAATCTGTGCCATATTGGCTGTTGTGGCAAACCAACTGGCATCACCATAGGTAATGGCCGGCTGAATCAATGTCGCGCCCTTGATAGCCTGCTGACGCATAATGGCCTCAAGAATTCCAGTAGAGCCATTTCCTAACGTCACCATCGCCGAATTAAAGCCTTCAATTTCTGCAATTTCTGTACGTAATTGCTCTGCCATACTATCACCATACCGATGGGCAATCTTCAGTGCCTGCTCAGCAGCAAGACGCGCTTTCGGTGACATACCTAAGGGATTTTCGTTAGAGCTTAATTTTAATAGCGGTATAGAGGCATCAGCCAGATAGGCCGACCAAGGCATTATAGTCGCAGTTGCGAGTGTTGCTGAGGATAATAAAAACTCACGACGTTGCATTGCTTGACTCCTGAAGAGGATTTAACAGCACCATATCACAAACCTGACAAAAACAAAGCTGTGCCGTGATAGATCACTTAATCTTTATTGGCATGTACCGAAGTTGTTCCTCGGAAGCATTAAGTGCGGCTCGAATAGATTGCATGTCTTCGGCGGATACGATCGGCGCATAGACATTGATTTTCTTTTCTGGCTGCAATGATGTCGCCACCCCATTGCCATCACGACACGCGATACCTGTCGCTGAGTCGCCATATTCGTCGCCACGCGCGCGACTGACAACTTTTGAGCAATTTTCGATTACCTCGAGCTCTTCGTGATCGTCCAACTCTGCCGCCTGTTTAAAGATCAGTCTGCCGCCAAAGTAGGCCTGATTCGGCAATACTGTAATGGGAGCTAATGAAGCGAGGACATCATAGGCTTTGTTGCCATCACAGATGACTTGACCGAACTGGTATCTGCCGGCGGGTAACGTTACTGCTGCGAATGGCTTGTTTTGATAACTGAGTGTTTGACGAAAGTTGTGATCTGTTGCATTGAGTTCAATGTCGAGTGTGCCACAAGACAAATTACTGGATACTTGTAATAAGTAGGTTGCATCAGCAGCCGTCTCAGCATGAAGTTCAGTTGTGGCAGCGAAATAGACAAGAAATAGTATAGAAATTTTACTTTTTAGCATTGTCATCATTTTTGTAATGCTCAGATCGAATTTTAGCAAATGTACCCATCTCTACTGCGCGAGCGATAATGGCTTCAATATCTGACTTTCGACTCATCAGCTCAGAGCGTGTACTCAGAGCAAAATGAAAATGATTGACAGAGGCTGTTTTGTAGGGAGCAACTATGATTTGCTCCGACAGACCTTTTTTTTCGATTTCTGAAAGTCCACTTGATTGAACATGCTCAAAAGCATCAATGCGCTTGCGTTGGAGTAATTTAATTTTCTGCTCTAGTGAGAGAATAACCACGACCTTTGCTCCTAATTTTTCCAGCGCTGAAATATAAGGTTTGTCATTTGCCGTAATCGCAATCGTTTTACCATCTAAATCTCGAATTGTAGAAAGTCTTGTTCTCTGATCATTTCTGATGAAGTAGGCGTTAGAGGTGCTGGTATAACTTGGTTGCAGATAGACGAAATCGCCATTAGCAGGAAAGGTACTTCTCAAACCTGTCATGATATCGATAACACCGGAGCGTAATGAGGTGATACGACGGTTGTAGGTCATGTGTGTTATGGCCAGTTCCATATCTAGCTCATCAGCCAAGAAGGATAGATATTTAAAGTGCACTCCATCAGGAAATTCTGCTGATACAGATGATTTAATCGTTAACTTTTCAGTTGCGGCAGTTTCATTAGCCTGAACCGCAGTAAATGAGAGCACGAATAGCGTTATCACACATTCGATGAATCCTGTTTGCTTAATTACTCTTATCATAGTGTTCAATTTACTGACTGTTATCTTTATAGATATGGCCATCTTTCATAACAAAACTGACATTCTCCATCAGCGTGATATCCTCCAGTGGATTACCCTCAACAGCAATGATATCAGCGAGATAACCTGATTTAATTTGCCCAAGTTGCTGCTCTTGCTGCAGTAACTGTGCACTGTTAATGGTAGCAGACTGAATTGCCTGAAGGGGTGTCATTCCAAACTGGACCATGCGTGAAAATTGCTTACCGTTATCGCCATGTGGGTATATGGCAGCGTCGGAACCGAACACCATTTTTGCTCCGGCTTTAGTTGCACGACGGAAACTATCACGCTGCGCCTTGGAAACCTGTTTTTCTTTGTTGATGTTTTCCTCTGGAACCCCGTTGGCCTCGCCAAATGCCAGAGTGTATTCGGTATTATAGATGTCACAGGAAAGGAAGGTGCCATTCTCAACGGCTAATCGAATCGCCTCTTTATCCATGAAACTGCAATGCTCGATGGAGTCGACTCCTGCTCGAATAGCCGCCTTGATACCATCTGTGCCATGGGCGTGTGCCGCTATAATCAGGCCCCGCATGTGCGCTTCTTCAACAGCTGCACGGATTTCTTCCTCGGTTAGTTGTTGAATACCTACCTTCGTGCCTTTTGAGAATACCCCTCCCGTTGCACAAACCTTAATGGTATTCGCACCATATTTGATTTGCTCACGAACTTTTGCTCGCACCTGCCAGGGACCGTCAGCTGCGGCGGGTGATTTACTTTTCTTTTCAGGGGGTGAAAAATTATCATCACAGTGACCACCGGTAATACCGACCGAATGACCTGCCGCCCATATTCTCGGACCTGGCACTTCACCGGCGTTGATACTATCGCGAACACCTATCACCGCATAGCCGGGTCCGCCAAGGTTGCGTACCGTGGTAAATCCTGCCATAAGGGTAATTTCAGCATTTTTAACCGCCTTTACGGTCATTCGAGGTAATGAATAACCGCGTCTTAGCAGAAAGTTGTCCGCTGCATCACTGGTCAAATGCACATGCATATCCATAACGCCGGGTAATAGTGTCTTGCCAGACAGCTCGAGCAATCGTGCATCCGGGGATAATTTGATACTGCCCTTTTTTACGATAGCGTTGATCTTATTATCCTCGACAACAATCCAGCGGTCTTTGATAAGTTTGCCACTGACCACATCAAGGTAGGCATCCGGTTGTAGTATGATTGTTTTGGCCTGAAGCGCGCTAGCGCTAAAGACGCACAATAAAAACAGACATTTGATATATGCAGACATTTTAGTATTCATGACTTCTCCCAAACTTCGGTCATTCCACTACAAGTTAACTACATAGATGCCGAATGTCCAATAGGTTATATTCCTATTATAGTTCGATAAAAACTAATCGGGATATGAAGAAACTCCCTCACATGGAGGGAGCTTAATGGAATTAGCTAGGCTAGAGTTGTTGCCGCTTGAGGACTAGGTTCACTGTTGCCGCTGAGGAAATTCACAGCTATCACCTTATCAGCAGAGTAACTACCTGCACCTTGGATTGTCAGCGCGACTGCTGCGGCCAGTAGTGTCAGCGCAAATTCATAACCATTATTAGACATAAATAAACCATTATCGAGATGGACCGTGACGATGGCGACAACCATTGTTACAGCACTAACGAGTGCTGCTGGACGTGCTAATAAGCCAACGACTAGTGCGATTCCGCCGAAAAACTCTGCGCTTCCAGCCATTAGTGCCATTAAATATCCCGGCTCCAGGCCAATGCTAGCCATCCACTGCCCGGTTCCCTCGAGTCCATAGCCACCAAACCAACCGAACAACTTCTGCGCGCCGTGTGCAGCTAAGATAATGCCTACTGGGATCCTCAAGAAGAATGCCGCCAGTCCGGCCTCTGTGTTAAATATTTTGTGTACGTGTTGCTGATTCATTATCTGACTCCTATTCGAAATACATTGCATTGTGCTTAATAAAGTAAGTTGATCATATTGCAATTGAAAATAAACATAAATACTGTTATTAATGATTCATTAACAACAATTCATTGATAATAATGATATGGATAAGCTGAGTTCAATGAGCGCCTTTGTGGCAGTCGCTGAGCTAGGTAGTTTTGTTCAGGCGGCAAATAGGCTCAACATCTCGAGCCAGTTGGTGAGTAAATATATCTCTCAGCTTGAGGACGATCTGAGTGTGCGCCTTTTCAACCGCACCACACGCACGGTAAAAATCACCCACGAGGGTGAGGCATGTCTGCAATATGCCAAACAAATTCTTGGTTCGGTAGATGACATGGAAAATTACTTTCATGAGATCGACAGCAAGGCTAAAGGTCTTCTCACTGTCAGTGCCCCGGTATCTTTTGCCACGCTGCATCTGGCACAATTAATCTGTGACTTTAAAAGCGCACACCCAGATGTTGGTATCGATTTACAGCTAAACGATCGTAAAGTGGATGTTATTGACGAGGGTTATGATGTCGCATTTAGAATTGGGCAGCTCAAAGATTCGTCACTTATTGCCAAGAAACTCGCTCCGGTGCAACTACAGTTAGTCGCTTCGCCCGCCTATCTAGAGCGGCATGGCATACCGGAGCATCCGCGCGATTTAAATCCTCTCGATAATTTAAGTTATAGCTACATGGACTACAGCCAAAGCGATAATCCACTAATAGCCTTCCTGAAACAGTATCGCATTAACGCATCAAATATTTCTTGTAATAATGGTGAGATCCTCGCCCAGGCTGCGATTGCTGGTGAGGGCTATACATTGCTTCCCACCTTCATGATTGGCGATAGTGTTCGTCGAAAACTATTGGTGCCGATATTACAACAATACCAACCAGAACCTCATGGCTTGTATATGGTATACCCCCATCGTCAGCTCATGACAACAAGGCTACGCGCATTTGTTGATTTCTGCTCAGACTACTATGGGCCTGTACCATACTGGGATCAATGATTGTGATGTGACTTTTAGATCAAATAAATTAAATTTTGTCAGATGAAATCATTAACGGATCGACTCTTCGAAAATCTAGACAGATTGTCATTATTGGCTATGCTGAAGATAATGGAGTGAAATAATTTAAAAAGGACTGATTTAAAAAAATTATAATTAAACGTTTTTGATCCAATGTCGCAAGCCAATAAACTCTTAAACCTTAGAGTTCCAGATTACATCCTCATATCTGTAGTAACACTTAGCATCAGCTTATTCATCTGGCAACGCTATGGCATGAACTACCATAGCATTATCAATCCCGTCGCTAACCAACCATATTTATTTAATGACAATGATTATGGCGGAACTTCACAGAGTGAACTTACGAGCACTCGAGATACTATCAGATTTAGTTGTGATACCCAGCGCTCCGACTTAACGTTTCCTTTCTGCTCTGTGTATATCCCATTAGTGCCAGAAGAAAGCGAGCAAGGGCTGGACTTGTCCAAATACAATGACATAAATATTCATTTGGTATTTGAGGGTAATCTCAAAGATACCGTTCTGGTATATGTACAAAATGACGAGATAGATCTGAACTCAGTGGCGATGCGACGCGCGAATATGGCAATTTTAACGCCATCGACTGGTCCTGATGATTATCGATTGTCTATTGAAGAATTTCACTTGCCCTCATGGTGGATATTTGATCACCTAGAATTAACGAATGACTTTAATCCAAAATTTGACAATGTAAAACGCATTCAAATCTCAACCGGTGACAATCGTCAGCCGCGTTACACAAATATCACTGTTGGTAGAATAGTGCTAACTGGCAAATGGCTTAATCAAGATGAGCTATATGTCATCTTGATTGGTATGTGGTTTCTGTATACCATTTTCTTAGTCTCATACAAGGGCATGCATCTGGCCCGCTCATACAATGAGGTGTCCCACAAAGCCAAGAAACTGGCGAATCTGAACGAGTTGTTACTAGTAGAAAAGGACAAGTTTGAATCCCTCTCTAAGACCGATCCATTAACGAAAGTATTGAACAGAGCTGGAATGCGCGATCCGATGATGTCGATGATTGAACAATATCAATCAGACAAAACCGTCTGTAGTTTGATATTGTTTGATATTGACCACTTCAAGCGCATCAATGATCTGTTTGGTCATGATATCGGCGATCATGTACTCATCGCGATGGCACAACTGATTCGTGCAAATATTCGTTCAGATACCTTATTTTCTCGCTGGGGTGGAGAGGAGTTTGCCATAATTTGTCCTAGATCAAATGCTAAAGAAGCCAAATTACTTGCTAATAAACTCCGAATATTGATTGCTGAAAATATGTTTATCGATGAACATACGGTCACCTGCAGTTTCGGTGTTTCTGAATACAGAGGTCAGGACGTCGATCGCTGGTTTAAACGAGCAGATAAAAAATTATATAAAGCCAAGAGCCAAGGTCGAAATCGGGTTGAGGTCTAGCTGGTTATGCTAGCCCGCTTGTGCCATCTTAAACATTATTTTTTGTTCAGCGACGTAACATAGCACCTTGATAAATGCGCCGTACATAAAGGTCAGAATTGATACCGCAAAGGCCGGACCAAAAGCATTCACAAAGTCATCTGCGCGAATATTGGCACCCATTGATACCCAGCCAATGAAAGTGGCGATTACCCCAACCCATAGGGCTGAATTGCCAATCACAATAAATGACTTGGCGGCTGTTTGATAATCATCACTAGACAACTGCTCACCACTTCCGGCGAGGAGCGCTAGTCCCAGTTTGAATGAGTGAGTTGATGTTGCGCCAATTCCTAGCACAATAGCAGGAATAACAACGATCATCGCTGAATAGATATCCCAGTAAAAACCGAGCGAGCCGCCGAGCACCATTCCCATAACCATCATGGCTATGAAGGCTAGTATTGCAATGATAAACATAGTTGATCCTCTCATATTTCGGTAAATGCATGAGTCATAACTCAATGCACACTTGTCCATATTAGTGATCATTCTAGCTATCGTCTGACATGGTTTCATAACTTAGGTTAAGCAGTGTGACTAACATCACGCTTTTTAGTGTTTTTGATTTGAATAGCGACCATTTATGTGGCTCTTACAGCCTATGACAAGCGATTAGGCTTATTGACGAACCGACCCTCGATAGCCAGTGATTGTCAATAACCGCTGATATTGTTACTTTATGGTTTACGCGTCCCAACAAGAGAGTTTGCAGATGCTTCGCTTTGGTCTGAGTTTTACCATGATTATGTGTGTGCTTTTAGCATCGACACACAGTCATGCCAAGCAGTTGCCTGATGGCTTTGTTTACATTAAGGACGAAATACCCAATATTGTGGAAGAGATTCGCTATTTCGGTGACGATAATTTTGTCGGCTCACCCATTAATGGCTACCTCAAGCCGCGAGCCATATTAACAGCCAAAGCAACCATGGCATTGAAGAATGCACAATCTGAATTAAATCAATTTGGGCTGGGGTTTAAAGTGTTTGATAGTTATCGCCCACAACAATCAGTGGACCATTTTGTTGAATGGGCCAAGGATTTAACAGATACCAAACAGAAGGCGACGTATTATCCGGAAGTGGAGAAGCAACATCTCTTCCGTGATGGCTACATTGCCAGCCGCTCATCACATACTCGTGGTAGCACGGTCGATATTACCATTGTCACGCTACTAACTGAGCAACCGGAGGAGCTCGATATGGGCAGTGCGTGGGACTATTTTGGCCCCGTATCATGGCCATTAAGCAAGCTGCCTACAGCGACTCAGAGAAGTAATCGAATGCTACTGCAAATGATCATGTTAAAACACGGATTTCGCGCGTTGGAAACCGAATGGTGGCATTTCACATTCAATGATGAGCCATTTCCAGAGACCTACTTCAACTTCGCCGTTGAGTAGTCTCAGTAATACTCAGAGAACTGTGCCAACGTGGTTTCACCCAGCGCATTACGAAGTGGAGCAAGGTGCTCATCTACCACTTGCCATGCACCCATTCCTTTGTCATTAAGCGGTTGTCGAACTTGTTCGCTACTGGCGGTTCTAATTGCGCGATCGGTTTTATGAAACTCAAGACAGCCTGCCTCAAATGGTAAGCCTATATGCTCAAATAACCGTTGCAATTGTTGCTCAGGGTCACGGATAAGCGCCTCATACTGTAGCGTAAACACCTTTCCAGGAAGCACTCGGTTCCAGTGCGACATGAGCGAGAGATAAGCATTATAAAAAGCGCCGATGTGCTCAAGGTTATAGCTAAAATCTACCCCAGAAGAAAAGTACTGCCGATACAGGCTAAAGCCGCAATCGAGGGGATTTCTGCGAACATCAATAATAATCGCCTCAGGCAGAATTTTGTGAATGAAACCGATACTTCTGAAATTAAATGGATTTTTATCAGTGAAGTATTGCGTCTCAAATTCTCGATACAGCTTGCCGTTATCAATATATGCCTGACCTAATTGCGATAACTCGTCGGCAGCAAGGCAGTCTAGTGCCTCGTACAGACCTTTTTGGCGTTTCTTGAAGCAAATTGACTGCGCCTGTTTCTCAATCGATGGCAAGGTCGGCTGCTCAATAGTACCCTCTATTTGGGAATGGCTAGCCAGCATTTGCTCTACCAATGTTGATCCGGAGCGCGGTAATCCAACAATGAAAATGGGTGTTTTATCAAATTTAGATGGCTCTGACTGGATTGCTAAATTAGTCTGCGAGCAAGCAGCTTTTATTGTGGCAAAGTCATTTTCGATGAGTGATGGGGCATAGAGTGTTGGATATTGCTTGTTGGCTTTGTCGTAGAGCGCCATGACATGATCCCAATCATCCATTTGTTCCGATGCTTTGGCCAAGGCAAATGTGGCGATACTTTTTAGTTTATCGTCCAGCGGCTCTGCCGCCAGCACAGACTGGATGAGCTCACGGTCCTGATCGGAGAACTGGTAGTTTTTTAAATCAGCTAGTGCCCACCAGGCCTCGACATTGAAGTTATTCTGCTCGATCGCTTTTCTCATGAATGTCACACTCGATTGTCGATCACCAACAATTCGATTAGCCTCTCCACGGATAAGATCGAGTTGACTGTGAATCAAGTTGTTGTCGTCGGCTAATTCCTTGGTCTGTTGGCATACACTCTGAATGTCGTCGTACTGGGCGTGTTTGTGCAGTAAGTTAACGTAAGTCCAGTGAGTATCAAACGCCTTATTAATCTTTGTCGCATGGCGGCTCTCAGCAATGGCCTCTTCATAACGTCCGAGGGCATCTAATGTCTCAATCAATTTTTGTCGTAAACTGAAATTAGCCGGATGATAATCAAGACCAGCTTTGAGTATATCAATCGCTTGCTCAGCTGTCGGTGACAGACTGACTACGTGGGCTAATGAAAAGATCGCTCTGGGATGACCCGGATGCTTTTTCAGCATCTCAATGGCAATTCGCTCAACCTCTGCAAAGGCTGAATTTTGCATGGCCTGTTGGATTTTTGTGAAATCCTCCGCCAGTGGGTCATATTGCTCAGCGTTACTGCTGACCAGAAAAGCCTCCTCATGATAACCAGCGTTCATGAGATATTGACTAAGCATGATCCAAGCCTGGTAGGTCTCAGGTTTTTCCTCAATGAGTTTTTTTAATCGATCAATGGCTTCGGCTAGCTGGCCAGATTTATAGAGCTGATGTGCTTCTTCGAGTGCTTTGAAGTCGGAGCCTGGTTGCATGTTGAATTGCTATATTTACTGCGAATCGTCTAGTCTGGAATTATAAAGGGTACCTACATCGAATGACATAGGTACCCTTGGTTTTAAGTATATCCTTGACAGGTTACAGGGTGTAGCTTGCACCTAGGAAGAGCATGCGTCCTCTAGGACCGACAGGCCATGCTGTCTGATTAGAGAATGGCTCTTCGTCAGCGAGATTGTTGATACCACCATAAATTGTCAGATTATCATCATATCGATAATTAACATTCAAATCATGGATGTAAACCGCATCGAAGAAGGCATCATCACCCCAGATACGATCATTACCATACAAGCCAAGTGCCTGCTCAATCTCACCAATCGCCTGACGGCTCATGTACGAGGTCTGTAGAGCTACATTGATGTTGTCTCTACCCCAAGTTAAGGTCAGGTTGCCTGAAGTCTTAGGCGTACCACGACTGGCCTCTTCCAGTTCTGGATTCACTTCTGTTAAGTCCAGAGGGTTGAAGAAGTTATCTAGCTTGTCCTGACGCGTACCTACCAGAGTGATACCAAACTGGTCGGCATCCACTTCAAAGGTGTAGCTTACAGAGACGTCGATACCTTCAGCCTCTTGCTTGGCGAAGTTAATCTGTCCAGTCTCTAGGAAGTCCAGACCACCGTCTGATCGTCGTGTGAACTGATTACAGAAATTGAAGTCTGGGTAGCTACCAGAGTCGAAACAACCATCGAGAATATCGCCGGCACCTACCGGTGAGATGGCATCATCAATGACCACATCCCAGTAATCGATAGTAAAGACCAATCCTTCGATTGCTTCCGGTGTGATCACAGTACCAAAGGTCACTGTATCTGCTGTCTCCACATTCAGATTCGGGTTACCACCTGATACACCCGTGAAACGAGCGGTTAGTGGGTTAACCCAAATATAGTTGCCATTGCTATCTAGGATATCCGACTGAGGCACACCAGCTGCTAATAGGTCAGCCACACAGTTCGGTTGTCTGTTGGCAGTACCATCGTTGATGTTACCCGGGTCACATGGATCAGAATCCAGGTTAATGGTAATTGGCAACCTTGGGTCAAACAGCTCGGTAATGTTTGGTGCACGTACCGCCTCAGAAATTGTCGCTCTGAAGCTGATATCGTCATTCGGTGCCCAAGCCAAACCGAACTTCCAAGTTGTGGTTTCACCTAATGTTGAATAATCAGCGACGCGAACTGCGGCATCAACACTCAACTCTTTAGCAAAATCACGTCCTTCCAGGATCGGTACACGAACCTCTAAGAATGTATCGAATACATCGTATTCGCCACCACTATCGAAGTTTTGCACGTTATCCAGCCAGAAGGAGTTAATCCATGGATCCACCGTGCTGGCTAACTGGCCGACGCTTGATGTAAACGAAGAACCCTGTGGCAATATACCTTTGTTGAGGGGATCAAGGCGATTGTCACTAGACTCTTCACGGTATTCAACACCGGCGGCATAGCCAATCGGGCCATCTAACCAGTCATCTGCGAAATCGAACTCACCGTTAGCAAACACTGAGAACACAGTCTGTTCAATTGTCAGCTCATCCATTAGACGAGCAGTAATGAAGTTTTGCGCTTCTGGACTCACAGAATAACGTCCAAATGGATTCAGCGGCTGACACTGACCATCACCTGGGGTGAAGGTATAGTAGCGGTTACTGAAGAAGTTACCATTCGCGAAACCATTTAAAGCACTGAAGTAGTCGATTTCATAGAAGGCGTTTGGATCGAGATCTGAACGACAGACCGGATTACCATTGGCATCAGTTGTGACGTCCATTGCTGCAAATACACGATCGAGTGGGAAGTTAGTGTATTCCGAGGTAGTTTTGAAAGTACCCTGATTGATTGAGAACTCAATACTGTGATTAACATCAATATCCCACTCCAAACCAGCAACTACACGAGTTGTCTCACGGGTGTAGATCGATGGGTCATTGTCGGCAAAATCCAATGGATCCTGAGTGAGTAACAAATAACCTACCTGATTAGCGACCGATTGTAACTGCGCCGGGATAAATGGGTTATCTGGCAAGATGAATAACGTATCGTAGTAAGTGTCGTACTCAGCAAATGTTTCTGAAGTTGCTTCAACGTACTTACCTTCGAAGAAGAAGCGCATATCATCAGTGAACTCATAGTTGAAGTTCATGTTGAATACTTTCTTTTCAGTGGCTGGCATCAGAGTGTCACGGTTCTGATTCGGCGCAGCACCGTCACCACCTGACTCCCACAGACTACCTAGCACAATACCGTTCTGTTGCACACGGACAGAGCCATCCGGGTTGGTAATCCAACAACCGGCAAGGAAGCCAACTCGGCCACCCTCAGATTCCTGACAGTCAGGAATGCCGTTACCGTTAATGTCAACGTATGTTACATCACGACCACCAAAGCCCGGTGCGATGGAACCCTCATGTGAGGTTAACCAATATCGTGGATCGGGGAACAGGGCACGCGATGGAATGGGACCGTTGAAAAATCCGGCCGGAATATTTTCCGGACGCGCAATATTCAAACCAGCTGTACGACCATTGTTAATCGACCAAGTTCTGTCTTGCCAGAGTAAGTCGTCTTCAACTTCTGAAGTTAGAGTGAATACCACGTTACCCTTGTCATCATCAAAATTGATACCGTAGGCAGCATCAAAGCCGTAGTTCTCACCACCGCTCTGCTCTGGTAAACCGGCCTGAACGTCTAACTTAAAGCCTTCAAAATTATCTTTCAGGATAAAGTTAACAACACCTGTAACCGCATCCGCACCATAGACCGCAGAAGCACCACCGGTGGTCACCTCGACACGCTCAACCAATGCTCTTGGAATTGTACCAATATCTACTGCCGAACTACCTCTGAAACCGGCCACATGACGACGGCCATTGACCAGAGTCAGTGTTCTTGTACCACCCAAACCACGCAGGTTGAGTGAGTTTGAACCGGTCGCCGATTGCTCAGCTGTTAGTGAAGATACCAATGCTGGGATATCGTTGACGATATCAGCAAGGTTAAGTTCACCGGACATTTTGATGTCATTGGCACTCAATGACTGAACTGGAACAGATGACGTCACATTCGGATCAAGTGGAATGCGTGTACCTGTTACCGTTATGGTTTCCTCTGAGGTCGCTTCTGTCTCTTCCTCTTCGGTTTCCTCAGCAAAAATATAGCCTGGTGTGGCGATACCAAGTGCTGTGGCTACACACAGAGAAACAGTAGAACGCTTCAGATGTAGTTCACTTTGGTTATACATAATTACCCCTCATGTATTGTTTTGTGGTTGCGCGCTGTAAACTGCCGATTAGTTATTTTGGAAAATTATTATTACTATCAAACACTAATAAAACGCGATGCATTAATACTAGCGCAATATTAAGAAATAATAAATTATTAGTTTTATTGCAAAATAGTAAAAAAAACCCCACCAAATGATAACCCCCTAAAGGGGTAGCAAGTTGAGTTTTATGCGTTATTATTGAATTGAATCAGTCATATGAATCGGAGTTAACATGAGAAGAATATTGTTGCTGAGCCTGTTGTTTTCTGCCTGGTCGGCTCTCGCACAACAAACCATCATCCGTGATGCCAAGATCCAAACAATGGACAACACAAACAGTTGGGCCGAAGCGCTGTGTATCGACTTCGGCGTAATCACCTTTGTAGGCAGCAATAAGGATGCGGCCAAATGCTTCACTGAAGATGAAAAGCCACAAATTATCTCAGCGAATGGCCGAACAATTCTACCGGGACTGATTGATAGTCATATGCATATATTTGGTGGCTCATCATCAGCCACGAAAATTAATCTGTCATTGGCTGAGGATCTGGACAGTCTGATCAACTCACTAAAAATCCTCGCAAGCGAAGCGACTCAAGATGTTGTCTATGCGCGAGGGTGGCAAAATCATATCTTTGACTCTCAAGGCCCAAGAAAAACCCTGCTTGATGAAATTTTTGGTGAGCGTAAGGTCATACTGGGTTCAGTAGATGGCCACTCGACTTGGTTTAGTAGCGCAGCACTCAGAGCTGCTGGTGTCGATAAAAGCATTATCGACCCTGAGCCAGGTATTACGTTCTGGGAGCGAGATAAGAAAACCGG
>CAZLIR010000007.1:0-3534 GCA_964559635.1 uncultured Enterobacterales bacterium | reverse complement strand
TATCAGAGTGAATACGTCAATCCAACGGCAGTAAAACTGCTGGCAGATGGTGTCCCCGAAGCGCATACAGCCTTCATGGTTGATGACTACGCCGACAGGCCGGGTGATCGCGGTAGTCCAATGACTTCGCCAGAACAACTGACCGCCTATGTAAAAGCAGCCAATAGTAATGGCATTGCGGTGCATATTCATGCCATTGGTGATGCCGCTATTGATATGAGTCTCACCGCCATTGCCGAGGCTGGTAATTCTGAGCTTGGTTGGCAAAATGCCATAGCGCATATGGATTTCGTCAGACCCGAAGATATTGCCCGCTTAAAAACACTTCAGGTCACGGCACAGAAATCGATCCAGTGGGCAACTGTCGATCCGAGCTATTATGGCATTGGTAAGTTTGTTGGCATGGAGACTATGGAGCGTGCCTACCCGGCTAAATCTATTCTCGAAGCGGGTGGTAACTTGTCACTTGGAAGTGACTGGCCTGCGGCAGCTTATCTATCCACCTTTAAGCCCTTTACTCTGATCGAAATTGCGCAAACCAGACGCTTGCCGGGTTATACCGAAGGTCCGGTCAGAGGTGAATCTGAGCGTATCTCCCTGATGCAATCCCTGTATGCAATCACCATGGGCTCAGCAAGACAGTTGGGCATTGCTGACAAAGTCGGT
The DNA here is from genome assembly GCA_964559635.1 of uncultured Enterobacterales bacterium. Lineage (GTDB taxonomy): Bacteria > Pseudomonadota > Gammaproteobacteria > Enterobacterales > CAXRAF01. Next base: position 2,868 of record CAZLIR010000007.1, on the reverse strand, counting down.
TCACTCGAAGTAGGTAAGCGGGCAGACTTGATCATGCTGGCTAAGGATATTTTTACTCAGCCAAGTAATGAGATAAATACCAATTACAGTGTGCTGACGATGCTTGATGGCAAGGTTGTATATCAGGGTGAGTAGACTCTTTCTGCTGAGTTCGGTTTGCCTGTCACTATTATTGCTAAGTGGCTGCACCGCTGCCTCAAGCTCGGTAATAGATGATCAACAAAACATCGATCGAATTGAAGTTTTACTGGTTTCTGATCACACCCTGCCCAATCATCTTAACAAGGCTACCGCAGGTGCTAATGGTATTGAACGCAACTACATTGACCCAACTCTGGCGCGACTGACAGAGATATTCCAAGCCAGAGGTATTACTGTTGCAACGATCAATGTTGAGGACTTTGCTCCGCAACAAACCATTTTAGACGAGGCGACATTTACTGCTGCCTACACCGCGTACGATGTGGTCTTAGAGTGGGCTGTGAAGCATAAGATCACTGTCATATCTGTCCACTATGACGCCGATATACTCTATGATGCGCAGGACCCTTCAGTGATCACTTACACTGGAGGCGCCCAGATAATCCTGGACCCGCGTGCTGTCAGTGAATCTACCCTGTCTCTGGTCAATAGTCTGTTGTTTGACTACCAATTACTGGAATCACTGAATAAAACCGGGTTGCGTATTCGTCCTGACTACGATGATGAAATTCGTTATCAAAGCAATCTAACACTGAATATCATCGGCCATTCAGCGGGGGGTGGTCTGTTGTTAGAAATTGGCGCTCAGGATCAGGCGATTGAGTTATTTGGCTCGCCACAGCAGATCGTTTCCGCCATAGAGAAACCCCTAAATGTGTTGGTTAACGGCGTCATCGCCCACCGTGCCAAGATGAAAGACTAGCTCCTGCGGCAAACACCAGAATATCAGCACGCCATTCGAATAACGGCACCTAGCAACACATTACCACCTGCTGCAATATCTTCATAGGTGGCATTCTCCTCCTCGTTATGACTTATGCCACCTTCACAGGGTATAAAAATCATTGCGGTGGGTGCGACTTTAGACACATAAACTGAATCATGCCCGGCGCCGCTAAACATTTCCTGATGTGAGTAACCATAATCGTTCACACTATCTGATATGGCTGTAATACAGTCACTGGCGAAATTAACCGCAGGCGAATGCCATTCATCATGAATATCATAGTTAACAGATTGTTTATTACTATGTTTCTCGACGAGTTGACGAAATTGTTGATCCATTTCCGCAAGGACTATGCTTTCCGGATGACGCAGATCAACCGCCAAGGTCAACCTTTCGGGCACGGTATTTCTGGCACCCGGCTCAATATGTATGTCACCGAAAGTCACACGTGCCCATGGCGCGTAGTTATCAGCGAGTTGATATAGATCCTGACAAATCGCACTCATGGCGGCTACCGGGTCCTGCCTCTCTTGCATCGGTGTCGGTCCGGCATGAACCGGCTGGCCATTAAGGATCAGATCATACCAGCGGATCCCCTGTACCCCCTTTACCACACCAATCTGTAACTGCTCTTGTTCTAGAATAGGGCCCTGCTCAATGTGTAGCTCAAAAGCGGCCTTAACCGGAAACGGTTCACAGGGAGCTTCACCGAGCATATCCAGCCGCGATAATTCCTGTTGAATCGTCATATTATTCTTATCACTGCGAGTCCAACCATAATCTAAATCAAACTCACCGCACCAAACCCCGGAGCCGATCATCGCCGGCGAGAATCGTGCGCCCTCCTCATTGGTCCAGACCGCCAACTCAATACTATGCTGTAGTGTAGTCTCAGATTCATGCAGCGTGCGCATCACCTCTAAGCCAGCCAGTACACCATAGACCCCATCGAATTTTCCACCCGTGGGCTGTGTGTCAAGATGGCTGCCGATCAGGACCGACGGAGCAGATTCAAGCTGACCGGCATAACGAATGAAGAGATTCCCCATTTGATCATAGCGATATTCACAACCAATCTCAGAGGCCCAGTTAATTAACAGATCGCGGCCTTGCTTATCGAGATCCGTCAGCGCCTGACGATTACTTCCGCCTTTTTCAGTGGCCCCAATCTCGGCCATTGTCATGATCGATTGCCATAGGCGCTCAGCATTAATCGCTAGCATCAGAAATTCCTAAGCCGGTTCCCGTTTGAGTGGCTGACACATACAGTGAATGCCACCGCCACCGGATGTAAACATCGACAAGTCAGGCGCAAAGACCTGCAGACCATGTGCTTTCGCTTTGGTCACAAGCTCATTACTTTGCTCTGGGATCATCACTCTGTCGTCACCCAATGCAACCACATTTACACCTAGCTCCAATACACTGCGATATGAGATATCAATGATTTCAATGTTTTTAGACTTGAACCAATCCAGTAATTCATCCTCCACGGCCTGAGTGCACACTGCTGCAAGCTTCTCAGCTAACATAGCCACCTTCACGTCAATGTGTAAAAAATATGGGTCAAACTGATATGCCTTAAACTCCCACCCCTCAGACTCAACCCAGACTTTCATCTGCAACATGCCGGCTTCTGAGGTTCGCTCACCGGTATAGCCACACAAAATTACGCCGGGTTCGAGCACCATGAAATCGCCACCCTCAAATGATCCGGCGGTGATAATATCGTAAAGTGGTATATCCATTGATTGATAGAATTTGACCACCTCGACCCATTCGCCACGTCGCCATGGACTGAATAGTTGCGTAACCACCGGTCCCCACGGTGTCATCACTGATGAGTCACGCGCGTAGATTTGATAGGGCAAATTAGCATCTGGTTTCAACAAATGGGGGGTGACTCCGGCCTCACGATAGGTACTCAACATCTCCTGATA
>CAZLIR010000006.1:0-21750 GCA_964559635.1 uncultured Enterobacterales bacterium | reverse complement strand
ATACATATCATCATTGACATAGGTCACCACACCTGCCGCTGGCGCGACGATTTCAGTGCCGGTTGGGACCGCGACATCGACACCATAGTGGGGTGTTTTCGGTGTGCCATTCAAAATTCGTTGGCTACCATAAACGCCGGAAATTCTACCGTTAACCGGCCAAATAAAATCGCTCATAAAATCCAGACGCGAGTCCAGTCGTTGACGCGCGGCTCGGATAGTGGCCGCTTCATTTGTTATGCGCTGTCTGATCTTTGGGTCCATAGGTGGCGTTACTTTTGCCGGTGGCAGGCCATCAACGCGCTCAATCTTATAATTTCTGGTAACAACCGGAAACTCGATCGTTTTGCTGACTGAATCGAGTACGATGCGAAGCTTGGCAAATCGGCTATCTCGATGTAAAGCAATCACCGCCATACCGTTGTCGATAAATAGTGATTTATCATTGAACCAGGCTTGCGCATGCGGTGGCAAACGGAGCACTAACACACCGCCCTGACTCATGGCGGGCAAATTATCAGGGATGGAATCTATTGAGCTGAGGTCGATTTGTTTTGGACTGCCGAAAACGACTGAGGCTGACATAGTCAGCCCCAGAGCAAGCCATTGAATCATGCTACGGTATCGGTTTAAAACCGTCATTAAGACCCTTTGTAACAATACTAACGGCGTTGTGTGGGTGAAGACTCTCAATATGATCGACACGAACCCAATAGTCTTCGTACACTCGCTGCTCTTCTAAGGTGCTCTTGATACGGCGTGCGGCATCTTCACAGAACATCAGGTTAGCGCCGTTTAAGCGTGCGAACTCTTGCTCATCTTCACGTTTGACAGCTGCCTGTACCGGAGTTTTTAAGGCATCCTCAATTTGGTCAATCAGTAGGTCGATTGGGAATTGGGCGCTATCGCTGCTAAGTCGCACCTTTATCTGGGCATATGAGCGCTGCGAGTGTGGTGTCGCCATGATGGAAGAACCTTGTAATAGCCATTCAGCAACCACATCGGTAGATACCTTATCCTGATCAGCGAAATCAGAAGTAAATTTTTCCTGAATTAACTGTCTCGCCAGCGCGGCTGAACATGGGCAGGTCGATGAGTAGGGTATTTCAACCTGTAGTTGCAATGCCAGTTCGTTATCAACCAGGGTGCCAGAGATTTTTACCGGGTACCCTTTCCAGCCATAATTATCACTCTTAAGCGACTTTGCTTTACGAATGTAATCGAAATCAAATTCCAGCATCGCACGACTACTGAGATCTTTGTGCGATTCAGCAAATGCAAGCAGCACTTCTTTTAAGGTTGCCGGGCTAAAGGTTTTATCAGCCATATGTTCATTCAGCGTGAGATATAGACGCGACATATGAATGCCCTTAGCATCAGGATCTTCCAAATTAACATACGCCTGCACTTTTGCACCGACACGAATAGCCGTGTCATTGTCATGCAGTAGATTTACCGGGAGCTCGATATCACTCATGCCAACCCAATCCAGTCCCATGCTGAATTTCGAGCTCGCTTTAAGTGCAATGTCCGGTAATGAGTGATGATTCATCATTGTTCCTCAATGTGCAGTTGCAATATCGCTTGACTGCCGACCTTAATAGGGGCCGGAATTATATCACAGACTATCCTCAGAATGCCTGTAGTCATGCTGTATGAGGCCTTTTACGAGACATTTCAATTGTTAAACATAAATATTTACTAATATAGCTTGCATTCAGGGAAAAAATCCCTATGATTATGCCGTTCAAAAATCAGTCAGTTATCTAGGATCTTACTTTATAGCTAACCATTGACCTGCTTAATTACATGGAAACACAGGAAATGCTAACTGAAAAAAAACTACTCTCAATGCCAAAGAAGAGCTACATGAATGAAGACCAACTTGATTTCTTCAAGAACAAGCTGGTTGAAATGCGTGAAGACATCATGGCACATACCACTGCTATCATGAGCGAACTATCTGAGACCGAGCACGAGTTTGACGAATTAGATATCGCAACCAATCAGGAAGAGAACCGCATGCGTCTCAGACTGCTTGACCGTGAGCGCAAACTGTTACCCAAAATCAAGACCTCGCTTGATATGATCGATAACGGCACCTACGGTTTCTGTGTCGAAACGGGTGAGCCTATCGGGTTACCACGTTTGCTGATCAGACCAACGGCTACCTTGTGTGCTGAAGAGAAAAATCGTCAGGAACACATCGAAAAGGGTTACCGCAAATAAACGAAAGGCGCTTTGAGCGCCTTTTTTAATGGTTAGTTTTCCAGGATTAAATTAATCCGCCGAGAGGCATATTCAGGGGTGGTGCCCAAGGTGCCAAATTCTGACACAACACTCAGGTTGTAAATGGTAACTGTGCTACCCTCTTCGGTGTAACTCTGACTACTGCATCCAACAGTAACCGCAAAGCCATTCAGTGCACCCTCGGTCAAATTTAAGGTACTTGAGCTGACGCAAGAGCCATCAACAATGGCGCGATAAATACCCCATTCAGCGCCCGCCTGTGCCGCTTGCCAGGCTCTGGCACCCTGCAGTGCCAGGTTGTTTGTTGCCACGCTGACACTTAAGAGGCGCTGAATAAAGACCACCGCGACTGCCAGTACAGTGATGACGAAAATAGCTGCGACCAGAGACACTCCGGCCTGTTTGGCTCGGTTAATCATGGTGCATTACTCACGTGTACCTGCTGCAACAGCTGAATCACTTCACCATCCAGCGTGAGGGTTAAATCAATCACTAGCAGACCTGCCCGGCTATTGCTGCCCGGGGTGTAATCAAAGTCACAGGCACTAACAAGGTCAGTGATTAACGTCGAGGATGCCCCTGAAAGCGGTGATACGGCCGGATTGGTTGGCTGACTGGCATTGATAGCATAGCCACTATAGCGCACAAGTGTGCCTGCGCTGGTGTCACATACATAACTGACGGGGGTGGTTGCTACATAAAAGCGACGAGCCGGCGAGCCATTACCGGAATTATCAAACTGAAAACCTGAACTTAGCGTCAGCTGATCTTCATTGCCATTATCGGACAAGGTCACAGTAGTTGAGGCTGGCGATATAATCCCGTCTGTGCCACTGATGGCGGCATTATAAAATTGCGTGGCGCCGGTGTTGTACACCACGATTCGACTACCCGAGGGAATCGATGCAATGTTACCCAATGCCTGAAATGATGCATCGCTGGCAGAGGGTGTCAGCCCCGTCACCGCAGAGGGTGTTGCATCATAGCGGTAACGCCCACCGAGTTGTATTGGCATAAACTCAATTGCGTTAGTGCCATTAGTGCGCAAGGTATTCGGTATCGTATCTCGGACGTCGTTTGTGATTTGGGACAGGGCAGACTGTGCCGAGTCAACCAATGCGGTGCGTGTACTTAAATCATCATAGGCGACAAATGGTCGGGTAACGACCGGACCGATGGCGACCACCAGAATGCCCACCACCGTAATGACAATGATCACCTCAACTAAATTAAATCCGGCTTGCAGGGCGCGCATCAGTAGTTGGTCCTGTAGCCACTCATGGTGACTGTTTCATTAGTCGGACCAGTGACAGAAACATCAATGCGTGCGGCGCTGGCCGCACTCAGGCTGCCGAGGTTACTTGAGCCTGTAACGGTGACGGCGACATCGTAGTTTGCCAGTGAGGCAATGCTACTGCCGTTTTGATCCACCGCTCCGCTATCGGACAGGTTATGATAATGGCAAATGTTATTGAAATTAGCCCGACCACCGGTACCAGGCACTGCGGGACAGCCACCGCCCGGCAGACCAAAATCCATGGATTGAATTTCCTCCAGATATGCCTGAGCCACAGCAATGGACTGTTGTCTGATCATGGGATCGGCACTGCGACCAACCAGTGTGCCGAGTGCACTGAATACGCCGACCACAACAATCGATAGAATAACGATACTGATAACCAGTTCGACTAGTGTGAGCCCTGACTGGTGACTAGCCTGCTTGCACATAGCCGCTGCCACCATAGATTGTGATTTGTCGGTTTATTTCCCCGCTTAATTGAATGACTGCGGTGGTAATGGCTGAGCCTGCACCGTCCACTACCTGATGATTGGGCCAGAAAATGATGGTCGCCTCGTTGGTGGTGATGGTCACAGAGGCCGGCACATCGGTATTGGCATAGGCAGCTGTATCGTCAGGACGCGGTACCGTTAAACTATAATTCGGCGCCGTGTAGTCACAATTACTGTCCTGATCCAGTGAGTAGCCCGAGCCGGACACCGATAGTCGCACCGCACAGCCTGAACCAATAGCAAGCTTGGAGGCATAACGGCTCGCGGCGAGCAGATCGTCATAAAAAAACCGCTCATCGAAGGTTGATTGATTAAAAAATTTAGGGAGTGCGAGAAAAGAAATAACGCCGATGATGGTGATAGTCAACACCAACTCGACGAGCGTAAAGCCGCGGGATCGATGGAATACTCTCCGCACGGCTTTATGTGATCAATTAGATGCTCAGGTTTAGCAACTTGGCGTGCTGACAACAGGCGGTGTTGTGGCGTCCGCAGCTTCGGTATATGTGAATGTGCAGGAAGTATTATCATCTAATTCGATTGTTGCAACGCCACCAGCCACAGTTGATGTAAAGCCATCGAGACCAGCCATTGAATCAATGATATCAGCATCTGGATACCCGAATGTCATTGCATAAGAAGTGCCTTCCAGAGTAACAGTTGCTCCTGTGTTACCACCCGCTAAATAGGCCGCTCTCGCAATACCCGAAGCTGAGCGCACAGCACCGGCTGCTGCTTCAATACTTGCCAACTCAGCTTCATCCGTTAAGTCTGCAAATTTAGGCAATGCAAAGGCAGCTAGAATACCTAGGATAACAATGACCATTACCAATTCAATTAATGTAAAACCTGACTGCATATTTCTCATGACTATTTTTCCTTTATGATTCTTGTGACACAACTTCTTACAAGATGACTACAGTTATAGCAAATTGATGTTAAAAATACACTATAAAATCAATAAAATGTGGCTAAAACCTGTGAAATTACCTAAAAATGTGACGCCCTCGACAGTTAAAATACATTTGCTGTGACTTCGCCGGTATCAGCATCGTAAATAATCTGGCTGGCACTGGTATCTCGATTGTAGGTATAGACACAATCACCGCCCGGTGCTGCGACCAAATAATCTGGATTTCCCGAGCTGTCAACACTTGGAGCACTGGCCTGTAACACACCATACCAAAGCTCAACACAGCGAATGGTATCCATGCTTGGATTATTCGAACCTGAAGTGCCTGTGGGCCAACCGAAACTACTCACGTCAATGTCCCCGCGACCAAACCCGATAATGTTATCTCTCTGTGGATCGGCGGTAGGCTGTCCATTGGCGACCCATTGCGCATGAACCAGAGCGACCGCTGATGCCAGTGCACCCTGAACGCCCTCAATGGAGGCATCGTGTGCCTGATCAGTGACATTACCGAATCGGGGTAAGGCGAAAATAGCCAATATACCCAGAATGACAATCACTGTGACCAATTCAATTAAAGTAAAGCCGCGACTGTTTTTCACATCCAGTTCTCCTTTCGTTAATAATCTGACGCAGGTCGCCATCGAAACGGATACAGGCTTTTTAACACCAGTCCGTTGATGACCTCGCCATCATCTAATATCTCATTTTGATTAGTATCCGCAAATTCTGCGCTCAACCGATATCGGACAATGTCCGGCTCTGGCGCGGAACTAATCAATTGCTGACTGTGGCGCCAGCGATAACGCAGCGAGCCGGTGTCAGCTTCAAACATCCAGGAGGCCTTCGGTTGCTCGAACGAGGATGTTTCCTCTTCAATATATGCCATCCCGGATAGCGCCTGTTTCTCAAGGCAGGCCATGGGGTTTTCACCTAGCCAATCACGCAAGTTGCTGGACTCTGTCGCCTTAGCCTCAATAACCAGCTGTCGACAAGCGGCATTCAGTTGCCTGACTACCTGCTCAAACGCCGTTCGCTCAAAGCGAATTATCATGCGCTGCACAAGTGGTATGGCAAAGAACCACGTCACAATCAGCAGTACCAATATGCCGAACAGATAACGCTCACGTCGGCTATATCTATATGAGTCATCTCGTTTACTCATACAGGTTTTAGTTGCGCATGGTTGATGCCAGATCCCACATGGGTAAAAATACCCCAAGTGCAACCACCAGCACGATGGCCCCCATCACCACGATCAAAATCGGCTCAATAGCCTCGCTCAATCGTTTTAAATCATAATCTACTTCCTGCTCATAGAAGTCAGCCACCTGATCCATGAGATCATCCAGTGCACCGGTCTCCTCACCCACCGCAAACATTTGCAATACCAGCGGAGTGAACATGCCTGATTGGGCAGCGGTGGTTGTAAGCGTTTCACCGCGTTCAATCTGGCCACGCATATTGTTGATAAACTCTGCAAAATACAGGTTGTTGGTTGCTCTGGCGACTACGGCCAGCGCTTGCAGAATCGGCACGCCGGTACGATAGGTCATGGCAAAGGTACGGGCAAAGCGACCCAATGAAATACGTTCAAATACCGCCCCGATGACAGGCGTTTTTAATTTATACCGATCCCACTGATACTTACCCTGATCGGTTTGGAAATAACGTCGTGCACCGAACACTCCAGCAATGGTCATAATGGATAGCAGAAGACCATTGTTGATAATAAAGTTTGATGTCGCCATCAAGGCTTGAGTTTGCCACGGCAGCTCGGCATCAAATTTCTGGAAGAAGCTGGCAAAGGCCGGCACAACAAACACATTAATGATGATAATGGCGATACCAATGGCTGCCAAAACCATGGTTGGATAACGCGTCGCCTGGCGGATGCGTTTGCGAGTCTCGCGTTCCATTTCCAAGTATTCCGCCAATTGATTAAAGGCGGAATCGAGTTGGCCGGTGTTCTCACCGACATGGATCATGCTGATAAACAGCTCATCAAATAGATCACTACGTGTTTGCAGTGATGAAGCGAGTGTCACACCACCCTCAAGTTGCCTGATCACATCATTCAGCGCTTCCTTTAGGGTGTCGTTACGAGATGAGTTCGACAAACCTCGCAGCGCCTGTATCATCGGCACACCAGCCTTTAATAAGGAGTTCATCTGGCGACTGAAAATAATCAGTTCATCAATACTTACTTTGGGTTTGAAAATATCGAGATCAGATATATTAATCTTGAGGCTGTCAGAGGTTTTAGACTCGTTAATTTCTATCGGTATTAAACCATCCTCAATGATAGATGCCGCAACCTGCTCGCGATTATTGGCTTCTCGCTCACCAGTGATGAGCTCGCCCATTTTATTTCTGGCGCGAAAACTAAAACTAGTCATCCTCGCCCCCAGCTTCAAGCACTGTATCGGTCACTCGGAACACTTCCTCAAGCGACGAGATACCAGTGACTGCAAGCTCCATCGCATGCTCAGTTAGTGAACGATACGTGGCCTGATTTTTAGCCGCTGCTGCCAGGGCTTCGCTGTCATTAATTTGCAGCGCATGTCCGGCTGCTTCATCAATTTCCAGATATTCATAGATCCCGATTCGGCCCCGATAGCCGGTACCATTACAGTGGTGACAACCGGCGCCGTGATAGAAGGTATGACCGGTATCTGCGCCTTCTAATTTGACCGATTTGAGCCATTCTTCCTGTAGAACTTCAAGGTCATGCGCCTCTTTGCAATGCTCGCATATCTTGCGCATGAGACGTTGTGCCAAAATGGCACGCAATGAAGTGGCTGCCAAATAGGGTTCGATACCCATGTCCATTAGACGCATGGCGGTTGAGACAGCATCGTTGGTGTGCAGGGTTGAGAGTACCAGGTGACCTGTCAATGAGGCTCGAATACCAATATCAACCGTTTCCTTGTCACGCATCTCACCAACCAGAACAACGTCCGGGTCTTGTCGCAGTGCCGATCTGAGTACGCGTGCGAAGGTCAAATCAATTTTGCTGTTGACCTGTACCTGATTAATGCGAGGCAGACGATATTCGACCGGATCTTCGACCGTGATGATTTTTTTAGTGGCACTATTTAGCTCATTTAATGCCGCATAGAGCGTAGTTGTCTTACCAGATCCAGTAGGTCCCGTAACCAGGATCATGCCATGCGGCGAATGTACCTGTCGGCGAAAGTGTTTTGACAAACTCTCTGGCATGCCGAGCTCTTCCAGAGTCATTAGCGCCGCTGATTGATCCAACAAGCGCATGACCACCGACTCGCCGTACTGAACGGGCATGGTCGATAAACGAACATCGATGGATGAATCAGCAACCTTGAAGTTAAAGCGGCCATCCTGCGGCAGGCGTTTTTCTGAAATATCAAGACCGGCCATCAGTTTCAGGCGCAGCACCAGAGCCGAAGCGATACGCTTCTCGTTCATCACCTGCTCTTGCAACACCCCATCAATACGTTGACGAATGCGCATGACCTTCTCATCAGGTTCAATATGGATATCTGATGCCTTTGCCTTTACCGCATCTTCAAACAGTGTTCTGAGTAATTTAACAACCGGCGCATTTGAAGCATCGGCGGTGTCTTCTAATTGGTCGAGTGTAAAATCACCATCGGTCAGCTCCTCATCGAGAGCGCCGGCCAAGTCCTGGATTTCCTGAGTACGCCGGTAAATTGTGTCAATGGCAGATAATAAATCGGATTCTCTGACAACCGCCACCTTAACGGTTTTCTTCAGCAGATTTTGAATATCATCAACGGCATAGATGTCCGTTGGATCCGACATGCCCACAAGACAATGATCTAAATTATCTTCCAGCACAATCACTCTGTAACGCCGTGCCTGAACTTCTGGCAATGTTTGCACCACTTCAGCGCGCAAATCATAAGTCGACAAATTAATGAACGGTACTTTAAGTTGCTCGGCAAGCAACGTCAGCAAACGACTCTCGTCGACCAAGCCCATGGTCACCAGAGTACGACCTAATTTGTGCCCTGTGCTTTTCTGCTCGGCCAGCGCAGACATCAGCTGATCTTCTGAAATCAGCCCCTCCTTAACGAGCATGTCACCGAGTCGAATTTTCTTGGTCGTTACTGCCATGATTAAAAGCCCTGTATTGCTTTCACCCGCTGCTCAGCGTAAGCACGAGTGTTGCCCGATAAGCCCGGAAATCGCAGACTTTGTTGGTAGGCCGTCAGAGCCCGTGATTGATTACCCAGTTGCTCCTGAAGTAATCCGAGCGCAAGCCACCAATCAGCCCGCTCTGGGTAACTTTGTAGCAGTAGTTGGTATTTTTTACTGGCCAGATTAAGGTCGCCCATTTGCTGCGCACTATAGGCTATTAAACCATGATAATCCGGAGCTGTTGCAATGGTCGGCATATCACTGACCAACAGGTCGTATGCTTTTTGCGGCTCTGACATAACCCATAATCGTGCCAGCATTTGTCGATACTGATAAACCGATGGCCATCGGGTCATTGCCTTGCTAGCTTCCTCAGTAAATTCGCTTTCATTACTTTGGATAAGACTCGATAACCACTCGATTCGCACCCTGTGAAAATCGGGGTCAATTTCAAGCACGGCGCGATACTCGTTCGAGTTTAAGGTGCTGGTGCTGTCTTGAGTGTAGGCTCGATATTGCTGCTCTGCTTCGGTCCGTTTAGATGCGTTGGGGTTGCGTTTAACCACCCGTGTTGCAGGCTCTTGCGTGGCAGCAGATGTCTCATCAGTCGCTGCCGATGAGCGTGTATTGTCAGCCGTTTCTTCCGGGGCTTGGCTTTGATCTTCCTTTGCTACAACAGTTGTCTCGGATTGTTTTTCCTCAGCCACAACGATCTGTGCCGATGATTCAGGTTGTGTTTTTGTTGCTGTTTTTGCTTCAGGGACTGGAGCAGGTTTTGGTTGCACGGTCACCGTCTGGTTCAGCGGCGTATCGGCCGGATTAATAGTGGCATTTGCCGACGATACCGCAGGCTCAGTGGATTCACTCACAGCCGACGCTGGTTGTGCAGCAAAATAAAAATAGCTCGCAATAGCCAGAGACAGACTCACGATGACTGCTACCGCGGCATAAATCATCGTTGAATTAGACTTTGTATCAATGGGCGTTGAGACCGTGTGCGGCGCCTGTTGCTGTCCCTGTCGCTGATCCAGATCGCGCAGCATTTGATTAATCACGCTCATACTAGCCACCCCGACCATAAAATGGCGGTAAATCCGCCGGCAAAACACAGTGCGATCAGTAGTCCTGCAATCCAGTAATTTGGTTGCACATCGTCGGTATCCTTACCGGCAAGTTGAATATGTTTGCCAGTGACCTTGTACTCTCCCCGGCCATAGGCCAACATCAATGCCTTATGCGCCAGTATATTTACCAGTCGGGGAATGCCTCGACTCAGCCTGGTTAATTTTTTTATCGCCGTAACATCGAACAATTCGCCATTCGATAGTCGCTCCATGGGCATGCCTGCTGCACGCAACCTATGATTAACATAGATTCGAATTGAATCTTGATCTAATGGTTTTAGTTCACTGCTAAAACTGATCCGCTGCCTTAATTGCCGCAAGTCTGGTTCTTTGAGACGGCGATCTAATTCGGGCTGACCGAGCAACACAACCTGTAATAACTTCTTTTTCTCGGTTTCTAAGTTGGTGAATAAACGCAAGGCTTCGAGTGTTTCTCGCGGTAGCGCCTGAGCCTCGTCAACCAACACCACAACGGGCATGCCCTGCTCATGCAGTTTGATAATCTTATTCTGTATCTTCTGTGTCAGCTGATATTGATCGATATTCTTGGTGACTCTGATCTTCAACTCAGAGGCTAAGGCAAATCGAAGTTCGTTGGGGCTAAGGTAAGGATTCGGCAGGAACGCACAATGGGCTCTGCCATCAAGGTAGTTCAGTAGATTACGGCATAACATGGTCTTGCCGGTGCCGACTTCGCCAATGACTTTGATAAACCCCTCACCGGCTTCAAGTGCCACCCGCAGGACATTCATTGCTTCATGATATGCTGGTAGTTCACAGAAGAATTCTGTATCTGGAGTGAGATTGAATGGCAGTTCCTGTAATCCGAAGTGATAAAGGTACACTAGTTACCTCCTGACCCCATCGTTCGCATCCGATCACGTGCACCTTTGAGATATGTATTCCAGGTATCATCCTCAACCAGAATCGGACGGATTAATATCACCAATTCGGTTTTACGATTTCGCATATTTTTTTGCTTAAATAGATGTCCCAAACCTTCAACATCTTTTAAGAAAGGCAAGCCTGAATCTGTATCCGAAGTTTGCGTTTGCATCAGACCACCGATGACCACCACTTGACCGCTCTGAGCGCGGATGATGCTATCTGACTCCCGGATGGTGCTTCTGGCGAGTGGTAAGGTTACCTGCTCATCGCCCAGAGTCAGTAATTTTTCCTGATCCTCAACTTCGCTGATAGATGGATGTATGTGCAGCACGATGTTGCCGTCAGGATCAATTTGCGGCGTTACATCCAGAGCAATGCCTGAGAAGAACGGTGTTAAGGTCACATCGGGCGAGGTTGTCGAAGAGCCGGCATTAGCTACAGTTGTCGATGAAATATCTGTCACAAAGAATTCATCTGTACCAACCTTAATAACGGCTTTCTGGTTATTCAGCGTAGATATTCGTGGGCTCGAGAGCACCTGAACCATGCCCTGCGTTTCTAGCAGGTCGATCATCAAGTCAAAGTTTGAATCAGCAAACGACACATTGAACACACCGGCGAGTAAGCTGGTGTCATCTGGATTAGTGACCTGACGACCATTTTGTGTGAAGGTCAAGTTGCTACTCGAACTTGAGGAGGCAATGGATGACCAGTCGATACCAGACTGGAAGCTGTCGCCAAGAATAACCTCAAGCACTCGGGCCTCAAGTAGTACTTGTCGACCCATCACGTCTTGTATGGCACTCAGGTAGTCGGCAACCTCACGAATGTTAGCCGGGTAGGCTCTGACAATGACACTTGAGGTTTGCGGGCTGACCATGACTTTCGACTCGGGCGATCCTGAGACGAGCATTTGCAGCGATGACTGCAACTCTTTCCAAAAATCATTTTCTGTTTTGGTTTCTATTTCGGTACCAAAACTATTTTCAGTATTACCACTACTGCCTGCTCGGCGGTTTTGATTACTGAAGGCATTACCCTGGTTGTTGGTCGTACCGCTGGCATAATTCTGCGCCACCTCTCCCGAATTAACCCGAATAACAGAAGAGCCTTCGCGCTTCACATTAAGGTAGTTAACTGGAAAAATAACGGTCTTTAATTTGGCTGGGGAAACCTGATAAATATTATCAGTTATCTTGTATTCGAAGCCATAGACATCACGCACAATATCCATAACCAGTGGCACACTAACATCTTTTAACTCAAGCGAGATTTCACCCTGAATCTCCGGAGACAAGACAACATTCCAACGACTGCCCTGCATTAGGCCAACGAAAAATTCTCTGGCAGGGGCCTTATTGACTGCTAGATCAAACCGCGGCTCAGGCGTGCTATTCAGGGACATTTCTGGCATCGGCGGTAGTATCGCCTGTTGCACCTCTTTCGGTGGCGTTGCAACCTGAGTCTGTTGTTGTTCCTGAATGAGTGCATCTAACTCATCACTCAGCACATTACCCTTGTCTGCCTCATCTGATGACATCGTTTGGCAAGCAGATAACAGTAGCGCGAAAACAAACACCAGGCAGGAACGCAATTTAGGACATATTAAATCGAGATGTTTGCTCATGATGATTTCTTCAGAGCTCCTTTTGTTATCAGGTTCAATCTTATACGACCTTTGTTGTTTGCGAGTAATACTTGCTTCGCAGTGATCTTAGCAACGCGATAACCTGCGATAGTATCACCAACATGTAGTAACCTGCCATTAATCGTTGCACTGGGTTTGTCTTTGGTCATTCTGACCATGGTCAGTTGCAGTTGTTTAACTGCCACTTTGGACTTGTTACTGGGTTGCTGATAATCAGGCCGAGTCGGATCCGCGGCAATCAATGCGTGTCCCGCAAAAGTGACTATCACAGCTAGCAACCACTTATTCATCATCAACCTCACCAATCCACCACTCTTGTGTACTGAGGGTGTATATATTCAGGCTCACCTGAGCTATCGGATAATCTTTCACCTGATAGTCAAACCGGCTCCAATAGAAACGACTGTCCATCCCTTCCAATCGCCCCAGATAGCCCAGTGTATCAGAATAATTACCCTCAAAAATAAGTTTAACCGGGTGCCGATACAAACCTATCTCGGTACTAAGTTTGTTTTCCTCATCTGTAAGGATCGGCGTGACCAGTAAATTCTGTAATTCCACGAGCGTCAAATTCTTCTGTGATTCCAGTATGTCACGCAACATGTCAGCCATTTCATCTGGCGCAACCAATGTGTCTGTGAATGCCCGTAGCCTTCTTTCACTACCCATGATGGCATTTTCCAAGCCTTCCAGTTCCCGCTCTGCCATCATGGCAGGATCATTTGCAATGGCATCTGTCAGCTCTTCTAACTGCTGGTCGAAATTGCTTCTTTGGACATTTAGATTATTGATTTGTATGGCCAGACCAGCGCGATCATCGCGCACGGGCTGAATAAGAAAATAATCCAGTAGTCCGACAACCAGAATGAGGCCTGTGGCAAATAGTAGCCAGCGCTCACGCGCCGAGAAGGCCGCCACCTTCTGTTGCAAAAACTCATATGTCTTTTGCTCAGCCACTAGTTCACTCCTGCAACTGAATCAGGTGCCACAAAATCAATACTCTGAATGCTGAATACATGCAAATCTCGGTCTTTGTCATACATAATTTCCACTCTGGCAAAGCGTCGATCAGAAATGCCTTCGAGTGATTCCAGCTGTTGGATAAGCACCGGTACTTGTTTCGGATCCCTTGTCTCACCGACAACACTCAGCTGACCTTGGTAAACACTTATCTCGGTGAGCCATGTTGATTTAAGCTTCAGCTCTGTCAGATTTTGCATGATGCCAGCAACACCATCCGTCAGACCCTCACTGCGACTTTCCAGCTGACGTAATACGGCCTCTAGGGTATTGAAGTGAACGCGTCTATTCTCCAACTGTTCGTTGAGACTGGTAAGATCGCCACGTTTGGAAAAATTCGCTTGTAAGCTACCCAACTGTGTCTGAACCCGCTCCTGGAGTTGTCTTAATTGATCGCGCTGTGCTTCAACCTTTGAATACTGATCCAATTCATAGACATACAACAACATGGAAACCACGATGGCAACCACCCATGCAATCAACATTTTATCAAGATCGATGGTGAGGAAATCTTCCTCTTTGACAAACTCATCACGATAAAAATTGATCTGCTGTTTCACGAGTGCACTCTCCTTAAACTCGCCGCAACAGCAACAACAGCATCATGCTGAGTGGCATAATCAAGCGCTTCAGGTAAATCAAATAATCGATTGATATCCAGTAATGCTATCGAGGGTGTCAAATTAGCATCTAAGTGCTCCGCCAGTGGCGACAGATCGATCATCGATGGGATCATGTATAACGTTGCCGGCATGGGCTGTCCCATCAGAGAGTCATAGTAATCGAGAGTTCTTTGTACCTCTAGCAGCAGACTATCGGCGGCATTTTCATTGCCCGTCAGAGGCAAACAACTGACCAAATCAGAAATATCCTGCAATCTGCGGATCAAGTAAAGCGAGTGGTCACGATACAAGAGCAAATGCACACCAGTGTCATGCTCGATCAAAAATCCAACGCCTTTATGCATGTCTTCTTCCGAGAAGATCAGATCACCATATAGTAACTCGGCCACATCGATAGCGGATAGTTTGATGTCGGCGCTGTCAGCAGCATCGACTAATGCTGCGATGCGCGGCTTACTCGCTTCAAACACCATTAACTGATCATCGTGCCGACTGCCTTCGGGGTAATCGACACAGGCCACTAAACTATTATCGACCGTTTGTGACAAGCGATCCTTCATTAGGAATAGCAAGGAATTTTCTCGCTCCTCAGTAGGAATATTTGGCTTCTGAATTTTGTGGAATTTTGTTTCGTGGACCTTCAGTGCAAACACGGCCTCAGCATCTGTAACGCGGGCTTTTTTCATCGCTTTCTGCAATGTTGCCTTGAGTGTTTTTTCGCTTGGTAGCGTCAGTATTTTTTTAATGGTGGGGGGATTGGTCGCGTGGTTTGCAATCGCGACAGCGACGCGCTCTTCATCAAAAGAGATACCTACTTGAGTAGTGGACTTGCCACCTTTTGACAGACTAAATAGGGATTTCAGTCTTAGCTCCAAAATGAAATGATCTAAGTTGTGTTCAGTGTAACCACTTTTCGACAACAAATACAGTCAGTTAGGTAGGATATTTGATAGTAATTCGCAAGGTTTTTAGTCATTTTGCCGGACATCCACGGGCAAAACACTGACTATTCGTTATTTCCAGATATAATTAGTGTTACAGGGGCTATGCCTGCGGACGAAAGATCGCTATAATCGCGCCCCTGAATACAGTCGGAATACAAGTAAAGGTAACGAATCCATGAAAACTGTAAAACATCTAATGGTATGTGTCGCTTTGGTAGTCACTGGTGCTGTGATCGCTGATCACATGAAGCCAGAAACGATTGACAAAAGAACTCAGCCAGTCGGCAAAGTAAAGGTTAAAGAAACGGTTGTTGCAACTGCGAGTACATCGTCAGAGCCACGCGCTGCGAAGCAGGTTGTTGATACTTATTGTATCGCTTGTCATGGTGTAGGAATGCCGGGTGCAGCAAAGATGGGCGACAAAGAAGCCTGGGCTGCCAAACTAGAGAAAGGCAAAGAGCAAGTCATGGCCAATGCCATTGCTGGTATTAATGCCATGCCTCCTAGAGGCCTGTGCATGGATTGCTCAGACGATGAGCTATGGTCTGCCATCGAGTACATGGCTAACTACGAGCAGTAATTTTCTGGCTTCTGATCCGCAACTGGATCAGAAGCACCCCCTTCTGTTTCGCCACGCGTCTTGTGGTTCAAGTTTCAATTCTATTAATCTGAACTCAGTAAAGCAGCCAGTTGATCACGATAAAACTGGTTTTGATCCTGTTGCTCTGTCTCTGTCAGCGGCGCTCTCTGATCAGGCCAATCCAGATCCGACTCTGGAAGTTCAGCCAGAAAACGACTCATATCACAGCGCATGGATTCACCGTATCGGCGTCGCTGTCCTGCCATGGTCAGGGTTAAATGCTGCTTAGCTCGGGTGATCCCAACATATAAAAGCCGCCGCTCCTCTTCGATAGTATCTTCCTCAATCGAGGACTTATGAGGTAACAGATCCTCTTCCATGCCGACCAGATATACTTGCGCAAACTCGAGTCCCTTGGCGGCATGCAGCGTCATTAACTGAACTGAGCCCGTGGCCTCCTCCTGCTGTTGTAATTCTTTAATGAGTAATTGATTGATGACTTCATTCAAATCATCGTTTTGTTGTTGCTGCAGACCATCATCAATCCAGCGGCATAGCTCTTTAACATTATTCCAACGATACTCCGCTGCCTTGGGAGTGCTGGACGATTCCATAAGCCAATGATCATAACTCAGTTCTCGTACAAACCAGTCAACATCGAATGGCGCTTGCTGTGCCGCCTTGTTGATCAGCGCTACAAACTCATCGACCGCCTGTTTGGCGCGTAAGCCAAGTTCATCGATACGATGAATATCTTGACAGGTTTTAAACAGTGACTGTTTTGCCTGACGTGCCCGTTTGGCGATAACTTGCAGGGTCTTGCTGCCAATGGCACGGCGAGGGACATTGATAATACGCTGACAGGCAGCATCATCATCCGGGTTGCTGATCAGACGAAAGTAAGCCATCAGGTCACGAATTTCACTCCGGGCAAAAAATGATTGACCACCACTCATCTGGTAGGGAACCCGATGTTGAATTAACTCCTTCTCAAAGAATTTAGCCTGATGATTACCACGATACAGAATGGCATAGTCTGATCCCATGCGTTTAGTTGCTAACTTGTTGGCGATCAGATCTGAGACCACCCACTGGGCTTCAACCTCCTCGTCCTCAAGTTGCATCACTCGAACCAAATCGCCCTCATCATGATCTGACCATAATATTTTATCAAAAATATGCGAGTTATTGGCTATAAGCTCATTGGCAACGCGCAATACACGACCACAACAGCGATAGTTCTGCTCTAACTTAATTACTTCCAGATTAGGGTAATCAGCTTGCAGCTGCTGCAGATTTTCAGGCTTAGCACCACGCCAGGCATAGATCGATTGATCATCGTCACCGACGACAGTAAACCGTGGATCCGCGCCTGCGAGGAGTTTGACTAACTGATATTGCGCTTCGTTGGTGTCCTGATATTCATCTACCAAGAGATAGCGAATTTTATTTTGCCATTTGCTCCGGATTGCTGGGTTATCACGCAATAATCTGACCGGCAAGGCAATGAGATCATCAAAATCGAGCGCATTGCATAAATCCAAGTGCTCATCATATGCCCGATATACAGCAGCATAATATTGTGTGTTCTGATCACTGGCACTCTTGAGTACTTGCTCAGCCGACAAGCCAGCATTTTTCCAATCACTGATGCGATTCTTGACAAGATAGAGCTGTTGCTTATCGCCTTTGATTTGCTGCTCGGTTAAATCATCGAGCACTTTCAAACTGTCTTGCTCATCAAATATCGAGAACCGTGCAGTGCGCCCCAAATGCTGAATTTCACTGCGTAAAATCGCCATACCCAAGGTATGAAATGTCGATGTGCGCACCTCAGCACCTGACTCTTCTCCCAGTATTTTAATCAGCCGCTCGCGCATTTCCTTGGCAGCCTTATTGGTAAACGTTACCGCGGCTATAGAATCCGGTTGATAATGGCACTGATTCACTAAATGACTGATTTTGTGGGTAATGACTGCGGTTTTACCACTGCCAGCACCCGCTAGTACAAGCACTGGATTCGCGATAGCTAGTACGGCCTGTTGTTGTCGTTTATTGAGTCGCACGATGAGTATTATTTTGTCAAATCAAGGGTTCAGATCATACCTTAATTCATCCAGTTAATGTTATTATTTAGTCATGCTAGATGACGTAAGTTCCATACTTGATGAGCTCAATGATGCACAGCGTGAAGCCGTGTGTGCTCCTGCCAATCCGCTGTTAATATTAGCCGGTGCTGGTAGCGGTAAAACGCGTGTGCTGGTGCACCGGATTGCCTGGTTAATTCAGGCTGAAAACCACTCACCATATGCCATTCTTGCCGTGACCTTTACCAATAAGGCCGCCAAAGAGATGCGTGCTCGCGTTGAGCACATTTTGCAAATGGACACCACACCCATGTGGATAGGCACATTTCACGGCATTGCGCATCGGTTATTACGCGCCCATCATCAGGAAGCCGGGCTGCCAAACAATTTCCAAATTCTCGATTCTGATGATCAGCTCAGACTGGTTAAGCGTGTCATGCGCGATAATCAGATCGATGAAAAACAATGGGCGCCCCGACAAGCACAGTGGTTTATTAATGCCCAAAAGGATGAAGGTTTGCGCGCCAAAGATGTGGTCACGCATAACGATATTTTTGCCAAAGTAATGCTCAAAATTTATACCGCATACGAAGCCTTATGTGCGCAGTCAGGTCTGGTGGATTTTGCTGAGTTATTACTTCGTGCAACCGAGCTGTGGCAAAACAATCCCGGGTTATTACGACATTATCAAGACCGGTTTGCCCATGTGTTAATCGATGAGTTTCAGGATACCAACCAGATTCAATACCAATGGATTAAGGCTCTGTGTCAGGATCATGGACGGATCACCATCGTCGGCGATGATGATCAGTCAATTTATGGTTGGCGTGGTGCGAAGGTTGAAAATATCCATGATTTTGAATCCGATTTTGATCATATGACCATTATCCGCATGGAGCAAAACTATCGCTCCACAGCGAATATTCTAAATGCTGCCAATGCCGTCATTCGACATAATCAAGACCGGTTAGGCAAGGAGCTTTGGACTGAGGATAATGATGGCGAGCCTCTGCAAGTCTATGCCGCATTTAATGAGCAGGAAGAGGCCCGATTCATCGCTGCGCGGATCAAACAGTATTGTGAGGGGGACACCGCCTGGGGCGATGTTGCTGTATTGTATCGCTCCAATGCGCAATCCCGGGTGTTGGAAGAATCACTAATCAGTTTGAAAATACCCTATCGCATTTATGGCGGTTTACGCTTCTTCGAGCGGGCTGAAATTAAAGATGCCCTGGCTTATCTTAGGCTCATAGCCAGTCCCGAGGATGACACCGCCATTGAACGCGTGATCAATGTGCCAACCCGGGGTATTGGCATGAAAACTGTGGATATGGTCCGGCAGTATGCTCGCGATTATCGCGTGTCGCTATGGCAGGCTATTCTGGCGATATGTAACGAATCAAATGCCTCAGCACGGGTGAAATCCAGCCTAAAAGGCTTTGTGGACCAGATTGTTGCTATGAATGCCGACTGTGTCGATTTAGCCTTGCATCAACAGGTGAAGGAAGTTATCGAGACTGCTCAGTTAATTCCACACTATAAGAAAGGCGGCGGAGAGAAAGCACAATCTCGTATTGAAAATCTCGAGGAGCTGATCAACGCGTCGCGTGATTTTGAAGATTTGGAAATCGAGGAAAACATGACACCTCTGACAGCCTTCCTCAGTCACGCAGCGCTTGAGTCAGGTGATGAGCAGGCCAGTGAGTTTGATTCGGCCGTCCAGTTAATGACATTGCACTCGGCCAAAGGGCTGGAATACCCTCTGGTCTTTATCGCCGGAATGGAAGAAGGATTATTTCCGCATCATTTGTCGACCGAAGACCCGGTGAAACTCGAGGAAGAGCGTCGCTTATGTTATGTCGGCATCACGCGCGCCATGGAAAAACTATATTTATGTTGGGCAGAAAAACGGCGCATATTTGGCACCGATCATTATCACACCCCTTCACGCTTTTTGGAGGAAATACCCTCTGAGCTGATCAGCGAGATTCGTCTTAATGCCCAGGTGTCGAGACCCTATAGCCACATTTCAACCGCACAAAACAACCATACCGACTTTAGTGTCGGTCAACGGCTAATGCATCCGAAATTTGGTGAAGGAACGGTGATCCACTTTGAAGGTCAGGGTCCACAGGCCAGAGTACAGATCAATTTCGAGTCGGTGGGTAGTAAGTGGCTGGTTCTGGCCTATGCTCGCCTCACGCCCTGCTGAAAACTTGACTGAACTGGTCAGTCCAGCGCTGATTTGTTAAAGTCAGCTAAAATAATTAAGAGAATCCTTATGAAACGACGTCATTTTGTAGGTGCTGTAGGCGCCGGCTCAGTCGCTGCAATGGCAGGCTGTGCACCACAGGAGAGCCACTGTGAAGGCACAGCGGAGAATACCAGCACAGAAACCATCAAATGGAATATGGTCACCACCTGGCCTAAGAACTTCCAAGGTTTAGGTGAAGGCGCTGAGCACATTGCTCAGCTAATCAATCAGATGAGTGGCGGAAGACTCCATGTTAAAGTCTTTGGCGCCGGCGAAATCGTCCCGTTCCAAGGCGTATTCGATGCCGTGGGATCTGGTGTTGCACAGATGGGTCACGGAGCCGCCTATTACTGGCGCGGAAAAATGCCAAGTGCGCCGTTTTTCTCAACCATTCCCTATGGCTTGAATGCCAATGAGCTGACGTCCTGGATATTACGTGGCGGTGGTTATGAATTATGGCGCGAGCTTTATGAGCCATTTGGTATTGTACCGTTCTTAGGCGGTAACACGGGTGTTCAAATGGCCGGTTGGTTCAATAAAGAAATCAATAGTCTGGATGATTTAAAGGGATTGAGAATGCGTATTCCCGGACTCGGTGGTGAAGTGCTCAAGCGTGCCGGCGGTATTCCTATCCTCAAAGGTGGTGGTGAAGTATTCACCGCACTAGAAACCGGCAATATCGACGCGGCAGAATTTGCAGGGCCATACAATGATCTGGCGATGGGACTGTATAAGGCGGCGAAGTATTATTATTACCCCGGCTGGCATGAGCCAGGTCCGGCGCTTGAAACCATTGTAAACAAAGAGGCTTATAATGCCTTGCCAGATGACTTGAAAGCCATCGTAGAAAACGCCTGTAATGCAGCAAATCAGGATATTTACTCAAATTACATTGCTAAGAATAATTCCTCACTCAAGGTGCTGATCGAGGATCACAATGTCGAGTTGAGACGTCTACCCGATGATGTGTTAGCAGAATTACGTGTGTTGGCCGACGAAGTCGTTGCTGAGTCCGTTGCCGATGATCCGTTAGGACAGCGCATTCTAGCTTCGTTCATGGATTTTCGTGAGCAGGTGCGCGACTGGCATGCAATATCAGAATACGCCTACACAGATATCATTAATAAATAGTGGTAATGAAAGGCCAGTTAGATACTGACTGGCCTGAGCTGTTAAAACAAGGTGATATCTTCGTCGTCATCACTCTCGGCAAAGTCTTCCTGTTGCCCATGATCGTGGGTATTGGCATGAATCTCCATCTCTTCCTGAGTGGTATAGCTTTGCGTTAACTTGAGTAGATAGCTCTCTACCTGAGCCTCGCCCTGCTCTGATAGGGTATCGAAGTTAATGACACCTCTGTCAATATCTGTTTGCAGATCATCTAGGTTCTCGCTCACGTGAGATAAGATTTGACTCACCCTATCCTGAAACTGCATCTTGACGATAATGCCGGAAATTTCCTCGCGGATATGATTACCCATATTC